>NZ_DAMADT010000026.1:34196-65159 GCF_031997925.1 Lachnoclostridium sp.
TTTCTCCGTCAATCCTACTCGGTCTAGTGCTTTTTCGACGCGAGCATCATCTATCCCTTCGGAGGTACATGCTACATTTTCATTTACTGTAAATGCAAGGACATTAATATCTTGAAAAACAACTGCAAACATATCATATAATTCTTTTTTATCAAATAACTTGATTGGTATTTGATTGATTCGTATCTCTCCCTCCGTAACATCAAATAAGCCAATCATTAATTTAACAATCGTACTTTTCCCTGCACCGTTAACACCAACAATAGCAAGACGTTCCCCTTTGTTAATCTTAAAATTAGGATTTTTAATTATGTATTGGTCCGTATTAGGATACTTAAAACTAACGTTGTCAAACTCGATTTCTAATGTATCATCTTTAATTGCCTTATTTTCACCGCCCTTTGCTCCAAGATCTCGATCTAAAAAGTTATAAAAATCATAAACATAATGTGTTTCATTGATTATAAAACTAATTTGCTCTGAGAAGCTCTTTAACATCACAGATAAACTTACCACTGCAGCTAGATACATTGAGAAGTCAGCAATTGACATACCATCCACAACTTTTTTTATTAAAATACCATAGGTCAGCGCATCACTAAGTAATAAAGTGAGCAAGCCTATATAACCTAGGGCATATTCTCTGTTAAAAATCTGATTTTTCACGGCTATATATCCACTGATTTCTTTGTTATAATTTGATAAGATTCGGCCAGATAAACCATATAGCCTAATATCCTTACCATAGGAAAAATCGTGGGTCGTCTGATAATAATAACGTTTTTTTCGATCAGCTTTTGCTAGCTGTTCCTTTCGCTTATATTCATGTTTATGAACATTCCTACTAATGTAGATCGTAACAAAGAGATTCACAATCAACCCTAGTAAAATCAGAGGGTTTACCATCCCAATTACTACAACAAGAACAAGTACCGATATCATAACTGCAGGAATTTCAAACAACTTATGGTATACCCCTTCAACACCGTTATTATTCGAGCTTGTTGCTTCTAGTGCCCTTTCATTTTTATTAAAGAATGTTGAGTCCTCCATGTATTGATAATCCGCACTTACAATTTTATCGAAAATTTCACCGATATAATCAATACGAAGCCTTGTAATTCTAGGATAGGCACAGTTTGATGTATAACTCTTAATAAAACCAACAATAGAAGCAAGAATTAGATAACCTACAATAATGGTGACTACTGTTTTTACATTGGCTAAATCTCCTAAAACAAGCTCCCCTATTAATAATTTTGGCAATACGATTCCAAAAAACGGATAGATTGCTGCTGCAATTGTGTAAACAGTTAGCCATATATAAAGTGCCTTATTTTGCTGTTTCACATTCGCAAGCATCTTTCCAATTGTTTTAAAAATTGGATACTTTGATTCAGATTCCATTAGATCCTCCCTTAATAATATTTATCAATGATTGAGAAGAACACTCCCACCTCAAAGCGTATTAGCACGTAGGTGGTAAGTGAATTCTCACACCGATTAAGAAGTAAAAGACTTAACAAATTTAATACTATAATAAGAACATAAGTTCTTTAAAAACTAAATATATAAGGTTACTACAGCTTTAAAAAAGCCCCAACTTCAAAATTAACTTCGTTGATTTAAGTGGTGGGAGCGTTCACTTGCAAGGTTTAAGATAGATTTACTTAAACCCTCCAGCTTCTCATTATTTAGTTCATAATATACTTTCTTGGACTTTGTAGCATCAACAGTCAATAATACATACTCCATAGTTAGCAGAATATTGATATGATGAGAAACAGTCGCTGGAGTTAATTTTAGTTCTTCTGCCATTTCTTGAATATACATGCGTTTCAAAGATAGCATATGAAGCATTTTTAACCTAGTGGTATCACTGATTGCTTTTAAATCTGCTATAAGCTGCGCATCATTAAATTTATTTTGATTTTTCCTTTTTACCAAATTTACTATATAGATACCTACATGAAAAATATAAGAATCATCAACACCTTCCATGCCAAGTGCATTATATTGACTGATACAAGGAATTAAAGTGAACTTTTTCCCCTGCTCCATAAAGATACGAATGGAATCTTTTAATACCTCATCTAAATAATCTGGTTCCTTCATTCGAACTAGCTCTTCCTCGACTATGTGTTCCACAAGATGATAAGATTTCTTTACTATATCACCCGCAATTTTCTTTAATTTCATAATTTGATCCTTAATAACCAAACGATCCATATACAAACTAATCAATCGCATCTTATAAGCATCCTCAAGACTTTGAGCTTCTAAAAATTGAATTAACTCGGAAACATCCTTCACATATACTTTCTCATCTGTTAATGCCTCTGAATATTCTTCTTTGTTTAGCATATGAATAAATGCTAAGTCTTCCCTTGTGAATTCACCAATACCTTGTTCTATTCTTAATAAGTTACGATAGAAAATCAATATTATAGAACCTTTCTGCAACTCTGTATCTGTTAATCTTAACAAAGCTTTCAACTTTGGAAACTCTTCTATAGCAACACTAAATTGATCATTCACTTGCTTGCAAAACTCTTGCACTGGTTGAATATAATCCTGCATTTCTTTTTGTGTCATACCAAATTTCTCATAGTTATCTAAAATCTCATAATTATTTTCTTTTGAAGTATAACAATTAAGTGCTTCTTCAAAAAAATCTGGTTTAGTAATTATTTCTCTCTCTATCATCGCTGATAATCTCCTCTTTATCTCTTCTTTCAATACCAGAAATAGCAATCATTTTTATATTAGGTATTTTTGTAATATTAATGGCATTAAAATTCAAGTAGTAATCATAATTTCCTTATTATAACATTATATAAATATCTTTTATGAATGTCAATGATATTATATGCTCATCTAATATTGTTTATATTGATAAACATCGGATGATTATTTTTGCTCCTAATCAAATTACTATAAGCTATTGTTATTGTTAGTGTATTACGCTTCGCAAAATAAGATAAAAAAGTGAAAATCTTTAAGTCTTAAACAAGAAAAAGCATGCTTGAGCCCTTTCTGGTTTTATGAATAAAGATTTTCACCTTCTAATTTTTATATATTTGTGTGTGTCTGTAATGGCTGAGTAATAATTATCTGCTATATTTTGATGAAAAATACTCTCTTCCTGCACTCAGTCCAACACCACGATATTCAAATAATTCTGAAATTGTTACTAATTGATAACCTTCTTTTGTTAATTTTTTTATCACTTTCTCCGCTGCTGTTGCTGTTGTTGGATAAATATCATGCATCAAAATAATTGCTCCGTCTTTGGCACCTCTCATTGCTTCTTTGACTATCATATCAACATTACGAGATTTCCAATCTTCTGTATCTACTGACCATTCTATCATCGGATAACGAATGGCTGCTCGTACGGTTTGATTTACTGCACCATAAGTTGGTCTTACGAGCTTTGGTTTAAATCCTGTGCATTTATAAATAGCATCTTGGGTTTTTGATATTTCCTGCTTAATTTTTTCTGCTGAAGATGTTGTTAACAATGGGTGCGAATACGAATGGTTTCCGATTTCACTGCCTTCTTTTACTATTCGATTTAATATTTTACTATGACTTCCAACCCGTTTCCCTAATACAAAGAAAGTTGCTTTTCCTCCACATTCCTTAAGGGTATCTAAAATTCTTGCAGTATAAATATCATGAGGTCCATCATCAAATGTTAATGCAATCATTGGTTTTTTTCGATCAATTTTACGCTCTAGGTATAACTTTCCTTGTTCATCCAAGCTTAGTTTGTCCGATAAGGATGCAATTGCTATGGATGTAGTAGGTGATAATGATAATCCACTTAGTAAATCATATCTTGGAAAGTATAGAATTATATTGTCATTCGTTAATGTAAATTGTAATCCATTTTGAACAGCATCCATTACCATGCTTTCAATCATATCTTCATCTAAATACTTACCATAGACTTCTTTCGTTTCTAATTGCTTTATCACTTGGTCATAAAAATCTTGTTGATAAGCAACTTGTATAATATCATCAAAATTTAAACTCTTACCTTCGTCTACTTGAAAACATAGTGTTTGTATATAATCTCGTTTCTTGTCTTCCCACGGCATACCTTCTAAAATACGAAATTTGATACTACAGATATTAGGATAGGAAGCATAAGTCTCATATTGAATTGTAAGCCTCGGTGTATAGTCGAAGGAAGTATTACTTTGCTTTTGTTTAACCTTAATTTCATCTTCAAAATCGGTCATAATAGAATTTACATATTCTAAAATCTTTTGATCAATTTCATCTTGTCCGATTTTTGGGTAATAGATCGATATTTTAGCTAATTCATTCATTACCTTAATTACTTGAGTATTTCCTATTTCCTGATAAATTGAATCCGGTGAAATAACCTCATCATAATTTTTTACTTTTTTCTTAGAACATGAAATCATGATAATGGACAGAAAAAAAAGAAGTAACACTATATAATACTTCATTGGTACATTTTTTTGTTTCATCATATCAGCTCCCTTCTGCCCTTCATAAGAAAGTGGTATCATCTTAAATCATAGAATCTTTATCATTATGAGTTATGACAATTACCAAACTTTCTCTCTAATGTTCCTTATAAATCTATGAAATACTATAATTAATTTATATAAATATATTATTAGCAAGATTATAAAAATTATTGTCTGAGAATTTATTTCCTTTGGACATATACTGAAATATTTATAGGTAATTGTAGAATAATTTCCTTTCAACGAGAAATGGCTCGCTTCGTGAACTATTCCTTGTTATTGTCGTCCAGCTACGTTGAACATACTGGATTAAAAAAGGGATCATCTACTTAAAAAATATCAGTGTGGTTTGGGTTTCAAAGAAACCTCATCCCAATACGAAAGACCCAAGTCATAAGACTTGGGCCTAATGCTTACTACGGAGACGGGGAGATTTGAACACTTGTACATATTATATTATTGATAGCTTAGCTTAAGCGTTTCTTTTGCTACGAAGGTATCAGGTGGAGCCCTATGTTAAAATCGTGTCTCCATGAAAGGCGTCCACAAGTATCAAGGTTTGGTGTGTTTGTTTTTAGAATGTTTGTTTTTAGAGTTTTTATTCTGTACAGAAATACTTAGAACCCCTTATCATAAACATAGAATGAAGAATCTTTATCTTCTCTAACCATGATAAAGCAAAAGTTCGGAAATACTCCTTCTGCCCATTCACCATTTTCAACTCCTTCTGGATATTTTACATTTATTGTTGCAAATAAAGGCAAAATATTTTCTACACCAAATTGTTCAGTATATTGTTTATTAATCATTTTAGTAAACTCATGTTCATCACCTAAGTATTCAATTGATTCAATATCAATTGTGACCACACCATATAAATGTACTTCACCATTTTCTATCCGTTCTTTTTGGTCATTTACTTTTTCAGGCAACATTGTTTTCATAATCAATTTATTATCTTTTTGATTCATAGCATCAATATGTTGTTCCGCCATTATTATTGCTGTTTTTATTTCTTCATCAGTAAATAATGGTTCAGAATTAGTCTCTAGTACTTTATTTTCCTGATCAATAGAATTGTCTACTTCATGAGTTGGTATAATTTCTGTAACTGATTTTTTATCACAACCATTAAGATACACAATTGATAGAACCAAGAAAAATATACACATACATTGATGAATATTTTTCATTCACATTCCTTCTTTCTAATTCTCTTCTTCCATATGGAACGTTTCCTTCTCAGCAAAGATAAAAAAAGGTGTTATTGTTATTATTGTAATCTTAAAAACCATATATTTACATATTTATCCTTACATACTTACGCTAGTTTGTCAAGTGGACTTTTATCGGTAAGCTGACGACAGCTTTCAGAATACACGACTTTAACCCACGAGATTGCGCCCATGCTGGGCGCACATTAAAAGGAATCATCTACTAAAAAATAGATGATTCCAAAATTATACTTTATTTTTATCCTTTACCTTTTTCCTTTACTTTTTATTATTTACTTTTCCTTTGTTTTTATCTATCCTTGTTCTTATTCTTTATCC
Source organism: Lachnoclostridium sp. (assembly GCF_031997925.1). Lineage (NCBI taxonomy): Bacteria > Bacillati > Bacillota > Clostridia > Lachnospirales > Lachnospiraceae > Lachnoclostridium > Lachnoclostridium sp. The sequence goes on from NZ_DAMADT010000026.1 coordinate 40,258, forward strand.
TTATCCTATTTTTTATCTCTACTCTTTCCTTTGCCTCTCTTCAAGTGCATCACGGAGTACAAGCTCTTTCACTTTCATTAATCTAATCTGCGTACTTCTTTCATTTTCATCTAGTTTCATCACGATGTATTTTATCTTTTCCTTCATTTCTGGTATTAAAACATGTTCCAGTGCATTGACACGACGCCTAGTTTTTTCTATTTCAGCTGCCATTAGCTGGCAACCTTTTTCACATTCCGCTAGTCGTAACATCTTTGGTAATACTGTTGATAAAGACTGTACTGCATCGTCTAAATCACCTGAGGTAAAGGCATATCCGTAAGGATAGATATCACTTAGATTGGAGGATTTTGTGTGATATTTGAATATAGGAATTTCAACACTCATTACATTTTTTGTACCAGCTTCAAGATAGACTTCTTGTTTTGGAACCATCATTGCTACATCTAAAAATTCCTCTTGCATCATAGCTCTTGCCAGAGCGAAATTTTGATTAGCGTTTAAAATTCCTTCCTCAACCTCTTTTCTAAGTTGCATATTTTCCTTAACTAAAATTAAAAATTGACGCATTAATTCATCGCGCTTATCTTTTAATAATTTATGTCCTCGTATCGCTGTTGTTAGTTTTTTCTTTAACTTTGTTAACTCCATTCGAGTCGGATTAACATGAGTGCTTGCCATTTCTTACACCCCCATCGTTTTTCCATAATACTCATCGAGGAATTCATCCTTAATTCTCTTTAACTCAGTTCTTGGTAAGATGGAGAGCAGTTTCCATCCAAGATTTAATGTTTCTTCAATGTCTCTACTATTATAGTATCCTTGAGAGACATATTCCCGCTCAAAGGTATCCGCAAATTCAGCATATAATTTATCAATGTCAGTTAACGCTGCCTCACCAAGCACCACCATTAATTCCTTAGCTTCCTTTCCTCTCGCATAAGCGGCAAACAATTGATTCATCGTATTTGCATGATCTTTTCTTGTTTTTTCCTCTCCAATACCTTTATCCTTTAATCTTGAAAGGGATGGTAAAACATCAATTGGCGGTGTGATTCCCTGCCTGTAAAGCTCTCTACTTAAGATAATCTGGCCTTCGGTAATATAGCCGGTTAGGTCAGGAATTGGATGTGTTTTATCGTCTTCTGGCATAGTAAGAATCGGAATCATCGTAATACTTCCATTCTTACCTTTTTGTCTTCCTGCTCTTTCATATAACGATGCTAAGTCCGTATACATATATCCAGGATAACCTCTACGCCCAGGCACTTCTTTTCTTGCTGCTGAAACTTCACGTAAGGAATCTGCATAATTTGTGATATCAGTTAAAATGACTAGTACGTGCATATCCTTTTCAAAAGCAAGATATTCCGCTGCAGTAAGAGCCATTCTTGGAGTTGCGATACGCTCAACCGCTGGATCATTAGCAAGATTTACAAACATTACGGTACGATCAATCGCTCCTGTTTCTTTAAAACTTTCCGTAAAGAAGTTGGCTTCTTCAAACGTAATTCCCATCGCTGCAAATACAACCGCAAATGCCTCATTCGTTCCTCTTACCTTTGCCTGTCTTGCAATTTGGGCAGCAAGCTCTGCATGTGGTAAACCACTTGCTGAGAAAATCGGAAGTTTTTGACCACGAACTAGGGTATTTAGACCATCAATTGCAGATACTCCTGTTTGTATAAACTCCTGCGGATAATTTCTAGCAACTGGATTCATAGGAAGTCCATTAATATCCATTCTTTTTTCCGGTAGTATTTCTGGACCTCCATCCATAGGACGGCCAAGTCCATCAAATACACGACTAAGCATATCCTCTGAAACTGCTAACTCCATCCCTCGACCAAGAAATCGTACTTTGCTATCGGATAAATTGATACCCGTTGAGCTCTCAAATAATTGAACGAGAGCATTTTCCCCGTCAATTTCAAGAACCTTACATCTTCTTTTATCTCCATTCACTAACTCAATTTCGCCAAGTTCGTTGTAGGTAACCTGAGTAACACCTTTCACTAGCATCAAAGGGCCTGCAACTTCTTGTATCGTTTTATACTCCTTTGGCATTAGGCATCCTCCCTTCCTACTAATTGCTCCGTTTGCTCCATAATTTGATTCTTTATGACATCATATACTTCCTGAAGGTTTTCTTCTCTTTCATACTTAAAACGTCCGATTTGCTCCCTTACAGGCAGTTTTACTAAAGCATCAATGGATGCTCCATTTTTAAGAGCAGCTAATGACGCATCATAGAAGTACAACACTAACTCCATCATTTGATATTGTTTCTCTAGGGTCGTATAGGTATCTACCTCGTGGAATGCATCTTGATGGAGATAATCTTCTCTTATTGATCTGGCCGCCTCTAATTTCAAACGATCCTCTGAGGAGAGTGCATCCATACCAACTAATTTTACGATTTCCTCTAGTTCAGATTCATCGTGTAGCAATTTAACAATTTTCATACGAAGTGAAGTCCAGTTTTCATTCACTTCGGTATTAAACCAATTCCCCATCTTATCCGCATACAACGAATAACTCGTTAGCCAATTAATCGCAGGAAAATGTCTACGGTATGCAAGGTTTGCATCAAGCCCCCAGAAAACCTTTACAATTCGTAATGTGGCCTGGGAAACCGGTTCTGAGATATCGCCACCAGGAGGTGACACTGCCCCAATTACAGATAGTGCTCCCTCTCTGTGGTTCGTTCCAAGAGAGATGACACGTCCCGCACGTTCATAAAACTGTGCTAAACGACTTCCAAGATAAGCTGGATAACCCTCCTCACCAGGCATTTCTTCAAGACGTCCACTCATCTCTCTTAATGCTTCTGCCCAACGAGACGTGGAATCTGCCATTAACGCTACGGAATAGCCCATATCACGGTAATACTCAGCGATTGAGATTCCTACATAAATTGATGCCTCTCTTGCAGCAACTGGCATATCGGAAGTATTTGCAATTAATACGGTTCGCTCCATTAACGAATTTCCTGTTTTAGGATCTTTTAGCTCTGGGAACTCATTTAAAACATCTGTCATTTCATTTCCACGTTCCCCACAACCAATGTACACTACAATATCAGCTTCAGCCCACTTTGCCAACTGATGCTGAACAACAGTCTTACCGCTTCCAAAAGGACCAGGTACAGTAGCAACACCACCTTTTGCAATTGGAAATAAGGTATCAATCACTCGCTGTCCTGTAATAAGCGGCATTTGTGGTGCTAATTTTTCCTTAAATGGTCTACCAATTCTTACTGGCCACTTCTGTAACATAGATACTGAAACTTCTTCTCCATTCTCAGTTTTTATGACAGCAATTGTTTCCTCTACGGTAAACTCACCTTTAAAAATTTTTGTTATGATACCACTAACTCCGTTTGGAACTAAGACTTTATGTATGACTATAGGAGACTCCATCGTCGTACCAAGGATATCACCAGCGCGTACTTCTATTCCGACATTAGCGGTTGGTTCAAAGTTCCACTTACGATCACGATTTAGAGACGGTACTTCAATTCCTCTTTCTAGATTATTTCCCGTTCTCTCCATAATCTCATTTAATGGTCTCTGAATTCCATCGAAGATGGAACCAATTAAGCCAGGACCTAGTTCTACACAGAGTGGATAACCGGTCGATTCTACTGGTTCTCCAGGACCTAGGCCTGAGGTTTCTTCATATACTTGAATCGATGCTTCGTCACCATGCATCTCAATAATCTCACCAATTAATCTTTGACTACTAACACGTACCACGTCAAACATGTTGGCATCTCGCATTCCCTCAGCAATAACTAAGGGACCTGCTACCTTTTTGATTACACCTTTACTCATTTATTTTTTTACACCTACCTCTTCCGATTTTGCTTCTTCTTTAAATAAAATATCTGAGCCTACCGCTTGTTCTACCATTTTCTTAATCCTAGCTACCCCATTGTTGGTATTTCCTGAGATACCAGGGATTGGGAGAATAACAGGAAGTGCATTGTTCTTCTGGCTCTCCAAAAGACTCGAAAGTTTGGACGCATAATATTCGGTAATATAAATGATGGCATAGTCTTCATTCATAAGGTCCTTTAGTACTCTTCTTGCCTCTTCTTCCTCCTCAACCGGAAAAACCGAAAGTCCTAAGGCTCCAAAACCATAGGTGCTATCTCTATCTCCCAAGACTGCTACTCTATACATATAATTTTCTCATCCTTTCCCTGATGAGCTGTTCCGGTAGAGCATTTCGCTTTCCGGAGAGTATCAGTTTTACCATTTTAATTTCTGTCTCACGTGCCAAATAATAAGAAATCACTGGCGCAGCGGTATAAGGTAAATGCTTAACCCCTTTTAACAACTGCATAATTTCATTATCGCACCAGAGTTCAAATGCTGCGTATGATTTTTTAAGTGAGAGAGCACCTTCTGCATATACTGTTTTTTGCAGATAGGAATTAAGCTCCTCTTCCCCTTTTTTCGCAGCAGAAATTATCTCTTGTTTTGAAAGCGTTTCACACGGAACTAAAGCCATCTCATAGAATTCTTGACTCTTCTTTGCTTTACATGCGCGATAAGCTATCGTCATGTTTGCATAGGCTACCTTTTTTTCCGTATATTTAGCAAGTAACTCAACCCTACTATCCTTCCCAGCGCTGGAAAGTGCAGTAAGACATGCAGCATCTAGAAAGATATCACACAATTGTCCATCTCCAGTATGCAATAAATCTTCATATGCTATTTTTACACAGTCCGCTAACATGGAAGGAAGTGCCTCAAATTTTCTATCTTGAATGGCTTTCAATATCTCCTTAGAAGGAAGGCTTCCTCTTTCTAAAAAAACTGGTTTTTCCTTTCTGTTTTTACTTTCTGCATAGATTAACTTTATTGCTACCTTCGCATTATGAAAATCATACGGAATTTGAAATACTCGTAATATTTTTTCATCTTTTACAAGCTCAGAGAATAATTGATATGCATTTTGATACTCAGCCTCAATAATATCCTCTGAGTCTTTTTCTGTGGATAGCTTACCGAATCCTTTTTCTCTTAAAAATCGAAGACATTCCTCATAATTTTTACAAGCTAATAGTTGCTCTAACGAAGAAACACTGAATAAGGAAAGCTCTTTTACTCTAGTACGTGCGACCGCATAATAATACATTGTATCTGCCATGTCCAATCACTCCATTTCATCATCAAAGCTTTTCCTTATTTATCTCTTCCTCTGATGCATACAAGCTGAATTGGCAAGCCAATTCACTTGTCATGAATAAAAGAGAAGCTATGGGCTCTAATAATTGATCTCTTTTTTCTTCAAATAAAGCCTCTATGGATAGGTTATGAGTTATATTTCCTTGTTCCAACAAAAATCCACCAGTAATGTTCACTGGTTCCTTTGCTATCGCTACTGTATTTTCTTCCCTTTGCTCATTTCTTCTATCCAAAGCCTCTAAAAAATCACTTGGTAGACGATTTAGATCCCTTTGGTTAAAGCATAAACTTCCACCCTGACCAAAATCAAAAGGTGCTAACAGTTTTAAGATTAAGTTGAAATATTCCTCTTCCGGTAAGGAAAGAATACTCTCCTTCGCTTGAAGAATTACTTCCATAATCAACTTTTGCTTTACTGCTAAAATTTTATTTTTCTTTGCTACCAATGCTGCAGAATCAGCCTGTTTTTTGCTGCTATGTAGTAAGATATCTCTCTCTTTTTCTCCTTCTTTTTGAAGGTTTGCTTCTTCCTTCCTCGCTTCCTCTTTTAGTTCCTCCACTTTCTTTTCTGCAGCTAATATTCTTTCCTTCGATATGAAAGCTACCTCTTCTTCAATACTCTTAATAATCGATTCTAAACCAGTCATACGCCCTCCTACCTGCTCCTTACAGGTTCAAGGAACTTACGCCACTTACTGCTAATAGTGAAATTAATAAAGCTAGAATAGCATATGTCTCTACCATCGCAGGTAAAATCATAGCCTTACCAAACTGTTCTGGCTTTTTCGCAACCATACCGATACTAGCAACGGAAGCCTTTGCCTGAGCGATTGCTGAAATTAAACCAACGATAGCAATTGGAAGACAAGCACAGAAATAGAGTGCACCCATTTGCCATGATAATTTACTATCACCACCTAATACACCAATCTTCGTCATTGTAAGGAATGCAATCAAAAGACCATAGATACCTTGAGTACCAGGAAGCAATTGAAGAACTAATACTTTACCAAATTTGGATGGATCTTCTGATAACACTCCTGCTGCTGCCTCACCAGCTTTACCAACTCCAATCGCTGAGCCAATTCCTGCCATAAGAGCTGCAAGTGCTGCTCCTAATAAAGCTAAAACAATTCCAATGTTCTCCATTCCCGTTCCGCTAACTGCTAAAAAGTTCATATTATTTCTCTCCTTCATCCAATTTAAAATACTTTGTTCTCATGGAAAATGGACTAAACTCACGTCCCCCACCACTATAAAACTTTCCGAAAAATTCAACATATTGCAAACGATTGGTATGTACATAAGCACCAAGTGCATTAATACCAATATTAATTGCATGACCAAGAATAAAAATCACAATAAACGCTATTACACCAACAAATCCTCCGCCCACCATGGATGCCATCATATTAATTACTGTACAAATAACGCCAGAGGCTAAACCTAGCGCTAATAGACGAGAATAGGACAAAACATCACTTAAATAGCCCGTGATACCATAATAACCATATAAGCCTTTTAAGAAACGCTTGATTGGATTTCTTGATTCTCTGCCTGCTGTCAAAATGATTCCTACTGAGGATATTAACATGATAACTAGCGCAATATTTCCCGCCTTCTTACTTAACTGAAAACTAAGTCCAAAGGTCTTTGTAAAAACATCCATAGATAATAACAAAACAAGCGAAGCAGTAAGTACGATATACCACAGGATGACATCATAAAGAATTGATTTATAATCTTTTTGTTTTAAGCATTGATATAGTTTCACTGCTAATCCCGTATAAATATGTATAATTCCAAATAGCATAGAAAAAACTAACATTTTCATTGGTTCATTGACTGGGAAAAACCATACTGGAGGAATGGAAATCTTATGACCAAAAAACGTTTCTGACACAACATCGACCATATCTCCAAAATAGCTGCCAAACATTACTCCCCAAAATATGGTAGAGATTCCACAGTATAAAAACATCTTAAGAGAATTTTTCAAAGAATTCTCCATATTTTTATACTTTAAGAGAGCAAATGTACATCCAATTACCATAATTGCTCCATAAGCTGCATCTGCTAACATTATTCCAAAGAGAATATAGTAAAAAACAGCCATTATCGTTGTTGGATCTATTTCTCCTTTACCAGGTAAACTATACGCTTTTACAGTCCCCTCAAGAGGTTGTGAGAATGCCGGATTTTTTAAAAGAATAGGGACCTCTTCCTCCTCACTTATATTCATAGTCTCAATTGCAACATCACATTGCTCTTGTATCTTCTTAAAGGTCTTTGCTATCTCGTCTTTCGGAATATATCCACTCACAACAAATACATTTTCTGTCTCAATGAGATGCTTCATAACCTCACCCTGTTCAAATCGAACCTCTGCATCATCTGATAAAAATTGAAACTCATCGCTATACTGTTCAAACTCTTTTATCATCTCAAGATATTCTGCAATTTTATCCTCTGAGGCTAGGATCTCTTCCTCTATTTTTTCTTTCTCTTTTGCAGGAGGTAGATTTAAGTTACAATTGGAGATTTTTTGAGAAAAAGAAGCATCTCTTAAGATAGTGAGAACTTCTACCGCTTGCTTCTTTAAACACATAACCATAATACAAGTCATTAGTTTGCTTGTGCTAATTACCTCAACCTCAACAAATAGGCTGGTTTCGGTAGTATTTAAAGAATCTGAAAATAGTTTTTCTACTTTCGATTTGTCCCATGCATTTGACAAAGTACCAAAAAAAACAGCCGTACAGTTTGTTTCTGTACAGCTAAAAGGTATCGTAAGAGTAATCCACGGTACGAGTGCCTCAAGCTGTGCCTTTCGCTTTTTATTTTCCTGGACTTCTTCCGTAATTATTCTTGCAAGCTGCGTTATTTGTAACGCTCGCTCTTTTATTTGATTGTATTTTGATTCGTAATCTTCGTATTTTTCCGTTGTAATTAATTTTCTACCAGTAAGTGAAGAAACTTTTGTCTTTTTGTCACAGTAAGTATCTAGCACTTGTAAAGCTTCTTTCGCTAACTGCATATCCTCTGCTACAAAGTTTTCTACCTCGGACTGCTTTTGTTGATGAAATATACTATCGTCATAATAAATATCGGTAACTTCCATCACGCCACATCGCTGTAGTGTTATAAGTAGCTTTTTTCGGTTTCTCTTCAGTGCACACAACTGTATTTTCTGCATGTTAAGCACTGACACTTTGTAACACTTCCTTTACAATATAATCGATGGTTTTCTTTTTGTTTTCGCTACTAAGTTTCATTAAATATTCAATTTCCTTGTCTGCTTCCACCAAAGCATTTTCTGTCTGTTGTTGTCGATATTCACTCGCTTTAAGCATTGCTTTCTTTGTTAACTCTTCTTCCTCCCTCATGATACTATCTAGATGCGCTTTCACTTCTTCTTTTGCACGTTCCACCATTTTGTTTCCTCTTGCCATTGCATTATTCTCTTTCTCTTTTGCTAATTCTTCAACCTCACGCACCCGGTTCAGCATTTCGCCTGCCATTTCACACCTCCTTTACTAAAAAAATTGTCATAAAATGGATATCTTATACCATTATAGACTATCTTAGTCCCACCTTCAATGCTATAGTATCTTTTTCGTGTTAAGAAGTTGTTAAAAAAACTCCTGGATTCCAAGTAGGTAAATCGGATTCCAAGAGTTTACATATCATGACATTTTATTGCGCCATAGCATCTGTTTTTTATTGCACTATGGCATCTGTTTTTGCTTGCTCCCCTTCGGTAACTTCTACGATAATTTCATTTGGCAGACAAATAATCATATCGTTTTTGTTATGAATTTCTAGATGGTTTACACAAATCTGGTCGGGGCATCCGGCACTTTCCATTTTTGCATATCCATCTTCTATTTTTAATACGCTATCCCCATGTCGTCCTGGTATGATTACTGTTTGATTTTTATATAACGAATATGTGCCGTAGGTCTTCCCTTCAACCTCTACAACAACTTTACCATTTTCACTAACTTCACCTGACATCAACCAATAGGCTAAAAAACTTCCACCCGCTATCACTAATAGTACTACCAGTAAAATAATATCCTTTTTCTTCAAAATCGTAACCTCTCAATAAAGTATATTTGCTAGCTAAGTAACCATTTATCAAAGGTATAGGAACCTAGCATTTTAAACTTTTCTCACTGATTACTAGGATAAAGGAAAACTTACTAAAAAGTCAACCCCCAAAAAAGCTTTCTGGTAACTCCTCTGGAATTAAATCTAGCGCCACAATCACATTCAGACACCATTGGGACATAACATTGGTTGAAACACTAGACATCTCCTGTAATATCTCCTGATTTCCTGCGTGATATACAGAGTTGATAGCAAATACACTGTTTTTTGCTTCAGTAGACAAACACTCTTTTAACTCTTTCCAGACCTTTTTTGCCAGTTCTTTATCTTGATAATAAGTAGCACCATAGGCTGCCATGGCTGCTGCCATATAAGGAAATGTAGAGATTCTATCTTTAATTAAGCCATTGGTAAATGCCATCTGCTCCTCATGGTCCATATAATAGAATCTTCCAAAGTCAGCAAGCATCTGATTCCATTCTTCATCTTCTAATAACTGCACCAGCTCAAACCAGACTTGCGGAGCACCCATACAGATAATCAGATGAAATCCCCCTGTTGCCTGTTCTCCAATATAACGAAGATGACTACTCTCTGGGTCATACTCAAAATCAGAGCCTGAGATTAAGCGTAGTGGTGCATTTTTCAAATCCTGAATTCCTGTCAGTATCTTCTCTTTATAGGCCTGATTTTGAGTTCTCTCCCATTCTGTCATCCAGTTCGAGGTAAAGGTTGACCAATCAGGACCAGTACGTGCATGTGTTTTATAAACCATTTCCTCTTTATGAAAGAAATGGCGAAGCGGATCAAGTTCTAAAAGAGCAGAATCTCCATCCTTGACTTCATTAAAGATATCACCAAGACGATAATCTCCTGTAAGATAGTAATAAAACCGATGGTGACCTGCCATTGCTATACGAGCTTCTTTACAAGAACACCCCCAATGCCTTACATTATGTCTGGAACCTATGCCTTTATATGGCCCAAGGTGGTAAACATCTACTTCAGAACAGTGACGTACCATTGCTTCTGCCATGGTAAATATGTCTTCTCTTCCAGTTCTTAAGAAGGAATACCACAGCCAAAGAGTCGGAACAAGTTCTGTATTCTGCCATGCATAGCCACCCATATCATAACGCCAGCAATGTCGTATTTTATCATAGGTATGCATCACATCCCCATAAGAAAATAATCCGTACCAGTTACGTACTTTGATTTCTTCAAGGTAAAATTCTAATCCTTTCTCTAATTGGTCTTCTAACCACACTTGTGCTTCATTCTCTCTTTTTCTTAAACTCCAGATTCCAAAAGCACCAAGTTCATGGTAATATTCAGGACTTGCTATGTAAACACATGGCTTTTGAACTTGTTTAAAAAATCGTTCCATCCACTCGTCTGACGGAATACCAGTCGCAATTGCAGTTAACCGAATTTCATTTGTATTAGCGATACCATATGGGGTAGCACCCATCTCATCAAATCCCTCATAATAAGTTTGCGAATATCCTGTAGTCGTATAGTGCCTAAAATCCATTGCTTCAACTTCCGGTGACCAAAACCAGACTGTCGCACTTGCCTCCTCATTATCAAGGTCTTTCACCTGGTAAGTGGAAGGGTACTTCTGCCAGAAATCTTTTAAACCGATTGCAAATCCTCCCTCTTCATCTGACACCGCTACAGTTCCTTTTGCTTTAATTCCATGAAGCCCCTCTATGTAACAGCACTCCTCCTTGCTTATTTTCTTTTTCACCACATAATGAGTTGCACTATCTTGACAAAGCACATATTCTCCCCATATTGGAATATGTTCCTTCGCTTGTATCGCCTCCGGTGTATCCTTTTCATTTAAGCGAAGAACTTCCCCCTTCATCTGGCTTTCATAAATAGAGATAGGGACTCTTGGATGCCAAGTAAGAAGCATTGCAAGGCTTTCATGGAAGCAACCATAGTCTGTACCAAATTTAATATGACGGTTATAACTTTCTCCTTTCATCTGGCGGTAGAAGCGTACTCCGATTCCCTTTAAGAAATCTTTATTTTCATCACCATCATAAAGAAAAGTATGAGTAAATACGATTTCTGACTGATTCTTTCCTATCGTCATACGAAGAATAAACGGAAGTACTTCCCTTTTAGTAATTGCATGCTGATGGATTCCGGTTATTTTAATTACACAGCGAAGTGGCCCGCACTCCTCAATCTTTGTCTCCTTGATAACACCAAGATAAGGAACTTCTCTTTTTATGGCCACATCATCTTCTATGCTTCTTTCTTCTAACAGGGCAACAAGTTCTGCTTTTTCTACAGCCTTACATTCTGAGGTATAAAATTGCTCGAACAGCTTTGTACCTTTGTTCCATATTCGAACACTAGTGGTACCTGCTTGAACAAACAGACTATCTTTCTCTTCCGTGATTAATATATCTGTATTATCATTACCGCCTGCTTGCTTTGTGTCTCTTTCAATAATCTCTTGCTTATTTCCTTCCTCTGATAATGTAGAGTTTGTTTCCTTATTTCGATGGTCTTTTAAAACAGTTTCTACTGTTATTAATTCACTCATGCCATCACTATTTGCCGTATGGGCAGCCCATTTTACTGTCCCATCTGGCCAATATGCTGTGATTCGTGATTGAACAGGGACATTACTATTATCCTCATTCATCAATATGAATTTTGCTTCAGAGGAAACCTCACCTTTTCCCCAATAGCTTCCAAACGTTGTTAAACCACCCTTTTCCCTGTTCTCCATCCTATGTAATTGCATCTGTTTTACCATTGTTCACTCCAATCTCGGATTTTTACATCCGTACTAAGCTTAACAAGCTCCCCGCCATAAGTTACGATATCATCATATTATTTGGTGTAGCAATGAAAATGCACTTTACGAACTATTCTATGTCTTAAATGATTCTATCATTGTTTCACACACACTCATTTCTTTAGTTTTCTATATCCGTGGTTGCACTCTTTACATCTGCTATCTGATCTTTCACTGCACCCTTCCATGTTCCAAGCCTTTCCTTTGTTAACAGAGTTAGGCAGGCAATCGACACATACGGATCGGAATACGCTCCTACCGTTTGATGCCAACCGTCTTTTTCAAGATGCCATTTTGTCACATGCTCTCCCCCAAATCCAGAACATACAGTAAATCGGATTGCATCCGTAGTCACTGTTCTAGGAAAGTCTATAGTCTTCGGAGAAAACGAACTTTTCAATTCCCCTTCACATAAAAATTCCCAGCAACCTTCCTTTCGATATTCCACTTGATATCCTTTGATGTCTCCCTCGTGTTCTCTGTGATTCTGTCTTGGAACATAGTAGATTCCATAGAAAGAGTGCACATTTGGCATTTCCAATCGTATGTGAGCTGGATGTCCTTTGATTAGCAAATAGTCTTCTGCATTACCGTTGCATATTACCTTAATATCCTTCGTTTCATCCTCTTCCAGTACCGCAGAAACCTTCAGCAATTCCATCGTATGATTGTTATGATAGATGGCTTTTATATCTTCAAATAAGATACTTTCTGTCGGAGCAAATTCCTCACTGTCCATATAATGAAGGATACTTCGAAGAAGTGTAGATGTTACCAGTGATCTTCTTTCCTCCACTTCTAACTTAAAATCCACCGTAGTCATAAATAGACTTCCATTCCCAACTTTAGCTTCTAGCATGAGTGCCAATGGATAATTTCGATTCCAGTCATCTATTACACGAATGATTGGAGTAAGTTCTCCACCGAAACAACTAAGATTGATTCCGCGTACGCCATCTAAGATTTCCTCCCACTGCCATTCTGCATAGGACTCGGTTGGAAACTGACGAAATACCGGGTGAGCAGGATCGCACATAATGCCTAAGCCTCTCGCCCAAGTTGGCCCCATCTGTGCATTCCAAAAGACAGGTTTGAACTGTAATTTCGGGCAATCATAGCTTAGAGAATCTGCGCTCGGATTAAATAAAACTTTTTTCCCTTCTTCCAATGCCCCCTTTGCTACTTCCCAATCTTTCGTATAAAAAACTTTGCAATATTCTTTGGATTCTTTGGATTCATTGTAAATATTTTGATAGCTCCATAATCTCCAGCTATTAACAAAATGTTCTCCTTCTTGTGTCTCAATGCAAACACAAAGCTCATAAACAGAAGACTTCTGATTGCTTGGCAGCGTAACCTTTATAGTACCCACCTCAATATTCTTTCCGATTGGAATATCAAATCTTTTTAGGATACCTTTCTCAATTAACGTAGTCCCTTCTCTTAGTTCGTAGGATACCATAGCTTGATTCAGTTCTGCTTCTCCAAAATGGCTGATTTCAACAGAAGCTGTGACAGTCTCTCCTACTTCATAAACATACTTAGGAATCCTTGCAAGCGGTACTGTCTTGGAACAAAACCGCTTCCATTCCTTTGTACTGATATATCCTTTCTCCCCCCAAAAAGCATCCAGTACGCCAACCAAGGCAGTTCCCTGACCAAGATAGTCATGTAGATCCAACAATTCAAAGCCATACAAATGAGGCGTTCTAAGATTCGCTTCAATCTCTTCTTTATACATCAAACTCTGTAATTTACCAGAGTGGTATTGAAATTCTTTGGAGTACTGTTCCACTCCATGTGCTTTAGCAGAACCTCTAAATACTTCAAAATTACTTGGAGACAGATATCCTGTAAACTTATCAATAATAGAAAAATCAGGATAAGAACACCATTGCCCTAGTTCATGGCAGATAACCGGAAGTTTTACATTCTTAAGAGACTCTCTGTAATCCGATCCTTTCCATCCCGCAGAATTTCTTATGGTTCCTCCCGGTTCTAAACCAAAGCCAGAACGATGGAAATAAAGATAATCAGTGCCTTTCACCTGGTCAGGTTCGATTGGATATGGCCAACCTGATTGAATCGTATATAATTTTCTGGAATCAATCGTTTTACAATACTCAACAAACTCTGTCAAAGGCCCTAACCATTCTCCTTTTGGTTCATTGGTCGGAGAAAGCATCACAAAGGATGGATGATTTCCGAATGCACGAAGAATTCTATCTGCCTCCATTTTTGCAACCTCTAACATCGAATCTCCAGGCTCAAAACTATTCCACATTCCGCATTCCACCTGAAGATAAATTCCTTCCCTATCAGCTGCCACAAATGCAGCTTCTGGTGGACAATAAGAATGAAAGCGCATAAAGTTTAGCCCCCATTCTTTTAATACCTTCATAATTTTCTGCCAGAATTTCAAACTACAATTAGGGTATCCTGTTAAAGGATAATCTCCTCCAAAATGTGTCCCTCTAAAATATGTTGGGCGATGATTTACAAGAAATAGTCCATTTTCTGAGTTTGCCTGTATAAAACCGAATGTAACCTCTATAGTTTCCGTACCATAAACACTCGTTAAGGATATGGTTTCCTTCAAAAGGTTCGCGCAAAACTCGTCCCAAAGTTTTGTATCTTGGTTATAGTTCTTCGTCAAAGTTACAAGTGTGACCCCTTCCTGGCACATAACCGTAAGTCCAGGCTCCATGCTATGAGAAGAAGTTTGCAAATTTCTCTCGTTTTCACTCCCTATTGCAATCGATGCCTTCTCTGTTTCTTTGGTATGGTTTTGTATTGTTACTTCAAAGGTGGCTCTCTTACGATCTATATCCGTAAATACTCTCACCTCTTTAATAGCAACTGCCAAATGACTATGTAACTCAACCCTTCCAGCCATCCCATTCCAACCTGCCGAAAGTGCATCGGAAACACCATGTCCATCGGGACGGTAAGGAAGTTGCATACTATTATCTAAGCAAATGGTAAGCTTATACTCTTTCTTTTCTAAAAAACCAAGAGAAAATTCATGTGGAGTACACAAGCTAAAATCATCTCCAAGGTACGTATCATCACACCATACATGGCTTCTCCATCTGGTATTTTCTATGTATAAGGAATACCATTTTCCCTCTATGATATCTTCTAGCTTGATTGTAGTCTGATACCACGCCTTTCCGCGATAGATTTTTGGTGGCTGGCTTAAAAATGGGATACTGACCTTGTCTTCATTTTCATACTGATACTCTTCTCGTAGATACCACAGAGGATCACTTAATCCTTCCACCCATTCAGTCTGGCGGGACACCTCTTCTCCAAACCCATGTTCCTGTAATACTCCAGGAATACGAATGCAATCCTTAAATTTCTCTCTTTCCCAATGATTTGTAATACCTTCATTTTGGGGGTCAATTCTAAACTTCCATAGTCCATCTAGTGCAATCATACTAACTCCATTTCTGCGTAATCGATCCCGCTTTTATTTTTACTTTCACAATAACTTTCCTTTCATACGTACTTTCCTCAAGAATGGAATTTATTTATGAAAGGAGAAGTTACTTCTAGAAAGTAATACTAACCTTCTGTCGTTTATCATTCTATCGATACACCTTACTTTTGGCAATAATCATTATATTACCCCAGTCTTAACTATGATTATTTTGCGAAGGAAATCATGTAATTCATTGCTTTCTTTCGCATTTTTTAATAGAAGAAAATGATTATTCTATTTCTACCCTTTAATTAAATAAAAAAGCTGTCACAAGAAAATATTAATTTCTGTGACAGCCAAACCTATTTCTTCTCGTGGAGATACTTTCCAAGAATAACCCTACAATATTTTAATACCAAAAAAGTTTCGAGCATTCGTATAATTTAATTTCTCCGAAATCTATGCTATAGATAAATCGATGTATAAGTAAATCGACAGAGAAACAGCGATAGTCGCTAAAAGAAGAAAGGGACTTCCCTTATGACGTTAAATTGTTAATTGTATACGCTGTTTCTTCCTCAACTAGTTCAAATCCATGTTTAGAAAGGAATTGCATCCCTTTATTAATATCTGATATTTTAATTACCATCGATGCATTCTCATTTGTCGCTAAAGCATACATATATTCAATATTAACATCATCCAATACCTTTAGCAGCTCATGTAGCATCCCTATTTTATTTGGCAGCTTTACTGCTAATACATCGGTTAACATTGCTGAAAATCCTGCTTCCTTTAATACTCTTTTCCCTTCCGTAGGATTTGACACTATCATACGCAGCAGACCATATTCACTTGTATCTGCTAAACTCATGGAGGTAATGTTTATCCCATTATCCTTCAGGGTTTCTGTTACTTTCTCCAGTCTTCCTGTTCTGTTTTCAATAAATACGGATAATTGTTTAATTGCCAAAATAAAACCTCCTTCTAGATTAATTTACGTTTATCAATTACTCGCTTTGCTTTTCCTTCACTTCTCTCTATGGTCTTTGGTTCTACTAATTTAACCTTAACCGAAAGACCTAACGCTTGTTGCAATACATATGCAATTTTAAGTGTGAGATGTTCTAATTCTTTAATCTCATCGGAGAAGAAACGTTCCTCCACTTCCACCCATACTTCTAAAGTATCCTGATGATTTACTCTATCGACAATCATCAAATAATGAGGACTTGTTTCTCCAAGTTCTAAAAGTGCTGTCTCAACCTGTGATGGGAAAATGTTAACGCCTCGAATAATTAACATATCATCCGTACGTCCTTTAAAGCGTGAGATTCTTGCAAGTGTTCTACCACATTCACACTTCTCATAATTTATGCTTGTTAAATCCTTGGTGCGATAACGAAATAGTGGTAGGGCTTCTTTCGTTATCGTTGTAAATGCCAACTCGCCTAACTCGCCTTCCTTGCATGGTTCTAAGGTATCTGGATTTAAAATTTCTGGAATGAAATGATCCTCATATACATGAAGCCCTGCATGATATTCACAGTCTGCTGCTACCCCAGGTCCCATAACTTCACTAAGTCCATAGATGTCATGTGCATTAATATGAAGACGTGATTCAATTTCTTTCCTCATGTTTTCAGTCCAAGGTTCTGCACCACAAATTGCCGCTTTTAACTTAATCCGGTCAATCGTTCCCTCTTCTTCTAATACTTCTATTATATGTAATAAGTAGGATGGAGTACATGCAATCGCAGTACAACCAAAGTCCTCCATCATTGTAACTTGCTTTCTGGTATTTCCAGATGACATTGGGATAACAGTTGCACCTAATTTTTCCGCTCCATAATGTAGTCCTAAGCCACCAGTAAAAAGACCATAGCCATAGGATACTTGTATCTTATCCTCTTTTCCTAACTGGGCCATAGCTAATACTCTTGCAACACATTCCTGCCAATTTTCAATATCTCTTCTGGAGTAACCAACTACAGTCGCTTTCCCAGTGGTACCTGAAGAAGCATGAACACGTACAATTTCCGACTGCGGTATTGCAAAAAGTCCAAATGGATAGTTATCACGTAAATCTGTTTTTGTTGTAAAGGGAAGCATATTTAAGTCTTCGATTCCCCTTATATCACCCGGCTCTAAGCCCATAGACTGCATTTTCTTTCGATAGAATTCCACATTATGATAAACCCGGTCTACCATCTTTATGAGCCGTTTGCTTTGGAGATTTTGCATTTCATCACGGCTCATGCATTCCTTTGCTTCGTTCCAAATCATTCGTGCCTCCTCCTAATAATTAATCGATTACACACACCTTATTATCTCGTAATACTTCTTCCGCCTTCGTCATATCATTGATACTTAGTACCATTAATGGTGCTTTTTCTCCACGAAGTACAAAGGAATAGATATAATTAATACTTAGATTGTGGTCTTCTAAAATAGCGAGCACTCGATTCAAATCCCCTGGCTTATCCATTAATTCAACTGCAAGTACATCTGAAACTTTAACCGCAAACCCCTTACCAGAAAGTACCAATTTTGCTTTTTCAGGTTCATCTATGATAATTCGTAAAATACTAAAATCTGGTGAGTCAAATACAGAAATTGCTCGTAAATTAATACCATTCTCACTTAATGCACTTGTTACTTTTCTAAGACTTCCTACTTTGTTTTCAACAAATACAGATAACTGTTGAATCATACGAAACCTCCATTCTGTCGCAATTTTGCGAATTTGGACAACAGTACAAATTCGTGTGTGAAGTTATAGAATTTCTTAGGTGGTGTCTTTTGGCGCCTTAGAAATTCTCTTCACACTTCCCCCTTGAAGTTTTATTGATGCATCTCATAACCAATTAGGAAAGCATCTTTATTGATATCAATGGTCTTTGGCGGTACCGTATGCTCAATTACAGTAAGCCAATCATCCTTTGTAAAATCCATATAAGCCGCTGCTATACCAAGAACTATGATATTGAATACCTTCGGGTTTCCAAGCTTCTTCGCCTCAGTCATTGCATCCACTCTTAATACCCTATTCTCTTTTTCAAGATTCTCTATGATATTTTCTGGATATACTGCATTTCCAATCACTACTGGCATAGGATCAATTCTTTGATCATTCACAATTAAAACACCCGACTTCTTTAAGAAATGAGAATAGCGCATTGCCTCTAAGCGTTCAAATGCAATTAAAACGTCTGCCTGACCTTCCTCTACGATTGGCTCATATACCTTATCTCCATAACGAACAAACGTAACAACGCTGCCTCCACGTTGTGCCATACCATGAACCTCTGAAAGCTTAACATCATAACCTGCATTCCTAGTAATTCCACCTAAAATTCGGCTGGTAAGTAAGGTACCCTGACCACCAACTCCAACTATCATAATATTTTTTGTCTCCATGGTGATTTTCCTCCTATCTTTCCATCTGTTCTATTGCACCGAACTTACATTGTTCAAAACATAGATTGCATCCATTACACATGGTATCATTGATTATCATGACACCATCTTCCTTCTTTGTAATTGCAGGGCATCCAGGTTTTAGACACATTCCACACTTTTTACACTTGATGGAAACTACGTTACACTGTGTTTTACTTAATTTTTTGTTTAGAAGTACGCAAGGAGCTTTGGTAATTATTACTGAGATTTCATCTTTCTCTACTTCTTCTTTTACAACCTTTTCTAAAGCTTTGGTATCAAAAGCATTCACTTCGATAACATTATTAATTCCGAGAGAACGACATAAATCAGGAATACTGATTGCTATCGTTTCTTCGCCCATTAGGGTCTTTCCAGTTGCTGCATGCTCTTGATGTCCTGTCATCCCTGTTGTAGAGTTATCTAAAATCATCACAGTTCCTGTTCCTTTGTTATAAACCATATTAATTAAAGAATTTATTCCTGTATGCAGAAACGTAGAATCACCAATGACAGCAACCCATTTCTTTATGTATTCTTTTCCCTTTGCTTTCTCCATACCATGTAAGGTACTGATACTAGCCCCCATACAGACCGTAGTATCAACAACATTTAATGGAGCTACAGCACCAAGAGTATAACATCCAATATCACCAGCCGCATGTACTCCTAATTTTTTTAATACAGAGAATACACTTCGATGTGGACATCCTGGACAAAGAACCGGAGGACGATTTGGGACCTGCGCTACTGGTTTTATCACAATTTCTTCTTTCTTAATTGCTTTTCTTAATAGGTTAGCACTATACTCTCCTTGAACCGTAAGTATTTCCTTACCAATCGCTTTGATTCCCCATGATTTAACTTGTTCTTCAATGACAGGATCTAATTCTTCTACTATGTACAAATTTTCGACAGAAGCTGCAAATTCTTCAATCAACTTTCTTGGAAGTGGGTTAACCATACCAAGTTTAAGTACCGATGCTTCGGGTAGCGCTTCTTTAACATACTGGTATGGAATACCGCTTGTTATAACACCAATATTTTTATCATTAAATTCAATCCGATTTATTGGAAAATCACAGCCTTCTTCTATCATTTGTTTCGTACGTTCTTCAACTACAAGGTGACGAGCTTTTGCATTTCCTGGCATCATTACATTTTTGGCTGGATTTCTAACGTAGGTTTTGTCTTCCACCTCGATTCTGTCATATAAATTAACCATTCCCTGAGAATGAGAAAGTCTCGTTGTTGTACGAACAATTACTGGCGTATCATATTTCTCACTCATATCAAATGCAAATTTAATAAATTCTTTCGCTTCTTCACTATCGGAGGGTTCTAATACCGGAACCCCTGCTGCTCTTGCTACCATTCTGGTATCTTGCTCATTTTGTGAACTATATAATCCAGGGTCATCCGCAGCAACGAGTACTAATCCACCATTAACTCCAGCATACGAAATAGTAAATAAAGGGTCTGCGGCAACATTCACACCAACATGTTTCATAGAAGCAAGAGCTCTTACACCGCTAATTGAGGCACCAATGGCTACCTCCATGGCAACCTTCTCATTTGGCGACCACTCACTGTAAATTTCTTTATACTTCACTATATTCTCGCTAATCTCTGTGCTCGGTGTCCCAGGATAAGCTGCTGAAACTTTCACACCAGCCTCATATGCACCTCTTGCGATTGCTTCGTTGCCTAACATAATTTCAATCTTTTGCATGTTACCTACTTCCTTTCTTTCATCTTTTCCATCTTACTTATTATGTTATAATTATACATTTTGTACTTGTTTTATACAATAGTTGCCAAGAATTCAGATAAGTCCATTCTAAGTCTTAATAAATTATTAGAATTCCATTAGGCTTTCCTTACATCCATGGACACTTATGTTTTTACAGCATATAATACAAAATAATCATAAATTCCCCATATTTGGAACATGAAAATTTATGAAGGTTTTTATTAAAAAAATAATTTTTACAAAGGAGAGAGTCCTATGTGGTATGTAAATAACATGATATGGCTTTTTATATACAGTCTCTTTGGCTGGTGCTACGAAACAATAGTTTGTTCCATACAAGCAGGTGAATTAGTTAAGCGAGGTTTTTTATGTGGGCCATATCTTCCGATCTATGGATTCGGAGCCCTACTTATTATTCTGTGCCTACATAAACGTATGAATAAAGCAAACATATTCTTACTTAGTATGTTAGTTACAACAGCGTTAGAATATGCAACTTCCCTGGTACTTGAACTATTATTTAACCGCCGATGGTGGGATTATTCTAACTATACCATCCAGTTAAATGGCCGTATCTGCTTGCTAGCATCCTTATTGTTTGGAGCTTTAGGAGTTCTTTTAGTAAAATACATCCATCCACGACTGAACTATCGGACGGACCTTATACCGAAGAAAATCAGAGTAATCTGTGCATCTTTTTTATTTGTTGTAATGTCTGCTGATTTTATCTTTTCCGTATTACGTAACCTATAATTATATTGATTTCTGCATAGCATAAGGTTTATTTTAATCACTTATCAGCAAAACTTAAGCAAAATCTTAATGCTTATTTACGCAACTTAAGCTTTAATTTTAGTGCTTATCTGCATAACTTAAGCTTTAATTTTAGTGCTTATCTGCATAACTTAAGCTTTAATTACTATACCTATCTTAATAACATAATCTTATATATAATGTCTGAATCAATCAAACGATAATCAGATGTTCATAGTTTGATTCTTAGTTGACATGCCTTCCATATTTTGGTATTATCACTTTAAAGCGCAACGCTTTATAGCGTTAAAGCATTGAGCTCATTATACCATAAGACGGAGGGTAATTTTATGTTTGTCAAACTTGTTATGCTCTTTATTTTTTTCGGAGTTATGATTTTTGTTGGCATATATTCCAGAAAACACACAAAGAATGTAGCCGATTTTGTACTAGGTGGTCGAAGTGTAGGACCTTGGCTTACCGCGTTTGCATTTGGTACCTCTTATTTTTCTTCCGTAGTTTTTATAGGGTATGCCGGAAGATTTGGTTGGGATTTTGGTATTTCTGCTACATGGATAGGCCTTGGAAATGCTCTAATTGGTAGCTTATTTGCATGGATTATACTAGGTCGTAGAACCAGAGTCATGACAAAGCATCTTAATTCACAGACCATGCCTGATTTTTTTGGATCACGATATAAGAGTAAAGCAATCAAAATTACTGCTTCTGTTATCGCTTTTGTATTTTTAGTACCTTATACCGCATCAATCTATAATGGATTATCTCGTCTATTTGGTATGGCATTTGATATACCATATGAAATCTGTGTTATCGTAATGGCAACTTTGACTGGAGTGTATGTCATTTTAGGTGGTTATATGGCGACCGCGATCAATGATTTAATCCAAGGTATTATCATGCTTATTGGTATTGTAGCAATTATAGTAGCTGTCTTGAATCAAAAAGGTGGATTTCTTGACGCAATCTATCAACTTGCTACATTCAAAAGTGAAGCTACCGTGACACTTGGACAGCCTGGTGCATATACCTCTTTCTTTGGTCCAGACCCTATAAACCTACTTAGTGTAATAATTCTTACTTCATTAGGTACTTGGGGTCTACCACAGATGGTACATAAGTTTTATACAATTAAAGATGAAAAAGCAATTAAAACTGGAACAATAATTTCCACTTTATTTGCTGTTGTTGTATCTGGTGGTTGTTATTTTCTTGGAGGATTCTCACGCTTATTTGATAATGGAAGTATAAGAAATGCGGATGGTAACGTAATTTTTGATAGTATCATTCCTTATATGATATCCTTTTTACCAGATCTTTTGGTTGGTATCACAGTTGTATTAGTATTATCCGCATCGATGTCAACACTTTCTGCCCTTGTTTTAACCTCAAGTTCCACCTTAACTTTAGACTTTCTAAAAGAAACCTGTTTTAAGAGGATGACGACAAAAACTCAGCTAATTCTTATGAGAATCTTAATCGCAGTTTTCATTATCGTTTCCGTTGTACTAGCACTTGACCCTCCGAAATTCATAGCCGAGCTTATGGGTATCTCTTGGAGTGCTCTCGCTGGTTCCTTCCTTGCACCATTCCTATATGGTCTTTACTGGAAGGGAATTACAAAAGCAGGTGTCTGGTCAGCCTTTTTGGTTGGTGTCGGTGTAACTGTTACAAACTTAAAACTTGAGTTCTTCTCTTCTTCCATTGTCGCTGGCGCTTTTACCATGTTATTAAGTTTGGTTATAGTACCAATCGTAAGCTTAATAACACCAAAGTTATCAAAAACATCATTGCTTGATATGTTCTCATGTTACCAAGAAACTGTAATTGTTTCTAAAAAAGAATCTTTAGAAGAATAAACACTGTGACGAACGATATTTCCTTAGAGATATGAATTTATCTTTGAGACTTATCGTTCGTCGTGCTACATATAAAGCACAATCTGTTGATCGAAACTTGATTTTAATTCCGAACAATATACTACCTATGTACAAAAGAACTAAAACATAACGTCCTTTCTTAAATCAGTTACACGTCTTGCCTTACCTTCAAATCGCTGTAGACTTCCTGGAGCCACAAGTTTAATCGTAGCATCTAACCCTAGTACAGTCTTGAGCTGATTTCTTATCTTCTTTTCTAAACCATCTAATAAAGAATAAGAATCTAGCAAGGTATTATCAATAATTTCAACTTGAATCTCCATAGTATCCAAATGATTCATACGATCAACCGTTATCTGATAATGCGGGCCAATCTCAGGTATCTTTAACATGGCTTCTTCTATCTGAGATGGGAAGACATTGATACCTCGAATTACTAACATATCATCAGTACGACCATATAAATTTGCCATACGCACGGTGGTCCTGCCACACTTGCATGGTTCATACATTAGCATCGTTATATCACGAGTACGATACCGGATTAACGGAACCGCTTCTTTCGTAAGGCAGGTAACTACTAATTCCCCCTTCGACCCTGGAGGTAAGACTTCTTCCGTATCCGGATCAATGATCTCTGGAATAAAGTGATCTTCGTTCATATGCATACCACAAAGATATTCACATTCTCCTGCAACACCAGGTCCACACAGCTCACTCATACCATAATTTTGAGTACAGAGAAAATCCTCGCCCCAAAGCTTATACATCTCCTGACGCATTGGTTCCGTCATACCTTCCCCACCAAATAATCCAATCTTTACGTTTAAATCTTTCTTAGGATCAATTCCCATCGAAAGTGCAACTTCTGCAATATGTAATGCATAAGAAGGTGTAGCTACTAATAGTGTCGTACCAAAATCTTGCATAAACATAATTTGCTTTTTGGTATTCCCAGATGAGGTCGGGCATACACTTGCTCCCATATTTTCTAAACCAAAATGCAATCCTAGTGCACCTGTAAACATTCCGTAACCAAAGCAAATCTGTGCTGTATCATCTTTTGTAGCACCACCCATACAAGCAATTCTTGATACATTATTCGTCCAAACTTCCATATCATTTTTGGTATATCCAACCACAGTTGGCTTTCCTGTTGTACCTGATGAGGCGTGAATACGAACTACTTCATTTTTGGGAACTGCAAACATTCCAAATGGATAGTTATCACGAAAATCCTGTTTTAAGGTAAATGGTAGCTTCTTTAAATCTTCTAACGATGTTACATCTTCTGGTTTCAAGTCAACTGCATCCATTTTCTCATGGTAAAATGGTATCTTTTCGTAGACACGTGCGACGGTTTCCTGAAGTCTTTTTAATTGGATTGCTTCTAACTCACTTCGGGACATTATTTCTTCTTTCGCCCAAATCATGTTGTATCCTCCAATACTTCCTTTCAAAATTTTTGGTGAACTACCGACCCTCTAAAACTAGTCAG
>NZ_DAMADT010000026.1:65169-66152 GCF_031997925.1 Lachnoclostridium sp.
ACTTCGGACATCTTTTATTGCATCAAAGCTGTAATGCGTTAAACTACTATAATTATAAATTTTTTCCATACATTTGTCAATGGGAGGTCAGAAATCGAAAAAAGGGAAAAAAAAGGTGAAGAATTTTTTAAAAATAATGGAAATAAAGCAAGCTGTGTTTCATAAGATACACTGTAAACATTTATTGGAGGAACTCATATGAGTGATTTAACAGCTACAAACTGCGGCGGATGTGGAGATGGCTGCGGATGTGGAAGTGGATGCGGATGTGGCAGAGAATGTGGATGCGGAAATAATTGTGGCGGCGGCTTCTTTGGTGGCGGCTCATGCAGCTGGATTTTCATAATCATCATTTTATTCTGCTTCTGTGGTAACGGTTTTGGTGGTGGATGCGGCAATAGCTGTGGCGGCGGATGTGGCGGCGGCTGTGGCGACGGCTTCTTTGGTGGCGGATCATGCTGCTGGATTTTCATTATCATCATTCTTTTCTGCTGCTGTGGCAACGGATTTGGCTGCTAATTACATCTTGTAATTCCAGAAAAAAAAGCTGCTTAAAAGCAGCTTTTTTTCTGCCGTAAACATTCACAATCATATTCATATATAGAAGTCTCATCGAAATCACAACAAAAGCTATCATTTTGGTTATCTCGATTAAGGCATTTTTTCATTGCTTCCTCGCAACCACAAGGTTGCTTATTTTTTATTTCAAATTCTTCATCTTCTATTCTTTTTTGGCTAATAAAAACTCCTGGCATAAACATATTAAGTTGGTTAGGATTACAGTACCAATTCTCTCCTACTTGATAACTCATGGTTCTACTCCTTCCACTCTTTACTAACATCATATGACACAAAACGCAAAAGGTGCCATTATAAATGAACTATATTGTAGTTTTATCTTACAATTTAACCTCATTGCCACTACGTGGCAATGAGGTTATGAGCAAGTAGCGTAAGCGAATTGCGAATATCCGCTTTGACTT
>NZ_DAMADT010000027.1:0-64540 GCF_031997925.1 Lachnoclostridium sp.
AAATATCCGTGTGAAGCTTTAGAATTTCTTAGGCAGCGTCTTTTGGTGCCTTAGAAATTCTCTTCACACTTCACATAATCTTACCGTTTCACCAGCCCTAATTTCTACTGCTACGGCATCATTTACAGATAACCATACCGATGTTGCGGATGGATTATACACAAGATCACCCTTTGCTGTAAATTGGAGTCTCTCTGCTGCTTCTAAATAATCTACGATCTCTATATTGGTAGCATACCAAATATCATCACGATGTCCAACAAGCTTACAAAACTCCTCCATTACCTCCCAGTTGTTGTGATTGGTAAATTCATAGCTATGCCCCCATACATACATCATATACAGGTATTGTTTCTTAGATAGGCTTATAAATTCTTCACCAAGCTTTAGTAGGTCATGATTATGGTGGCAAGTCGCCTTCCATTCATAGAAATCGGTTGGTAAATTAAAGTCATCACTATTCCCTACAATTCTTGAATACCTGATTCCAAGCCCAGGTAATAATTCTTTAATTCGTTTATCATAAGATCCATTTGGATAAGATAACCCTCTAACCGGATATTCAACCAAACTTTCAAGCCCTTTGCGATCTTCGAATATTTGTTCAATAATCATGGAGGAAGGACATCTAGAAATCGTTGGATGAGTAAATGTATGTGCAGCTACTTCATGCCCTTGATAAATTTCATTAATTTCTTCTTTATTTATACGCTCTGGCTGATCCATTAGTCCAAAATTCAGATGAAAGGTTCCTTTCACCCCAAATTCATTAAAGATGGCTAATAATCTCCTATCCTCTTGTTTCCCATCATCATAGCTCATGGTCAAAACTTTATGTTTCCCCCCTGGAAAACAGGTATATACTTTATTCATTATGAGCCCTCCTATGTACGTTTGTAGTTTATCATATCATTATCTAAATTTTTTTACAATTAAAAAGTGCCTAGTAAAAGCGGATATTCGCAATCCGCTTACGCTACCAGCTCTACCTCATTGCCACTATGTGGCATTTTTAATACAGTCAAGTCCCCCGCTAATTGAAGCGGAATACTTCCCTTTGGGATTAAATTCAAAAAGCCGCCACCAAAGAATCTAGGGAAGGAACCCTAACCCGGTTGGTTAGGTTCCTAGTCGCTTGATTCTTTCAGCAACAGCTTTCATGTTTCCTATCAAATGTATAAATAACATTACTCTTTAATTGCACCGATATTAACACCCTTAACAAAGTACTTCTGACAGAAAGGATAGATAATCATGAAAGGTAAAATCGCTACGATAACGGCTGCACTAAACATTGTATTCTGAGAAATATTCTCGGTTGTGTTTGGTGTATCACCATCCATAATTAAGTTACGTAGTTTCTGCTGGAAGTTATATAAACTACTTTTCTGGATATAAATCTTAAAGTTTGTATAGTCATTCCAAAATGTAACAGAGAACATCAAGCCGATGGATGCAAGCGCTGCTTTGGAAAGTGGAAGTACTATTTTAAAGAATGTACCCATTGGAGAACAACCATCAATAGACGCTGCTTCAAACAGTCCTTTTGGTATACCTTCAAAGAAGTTACGCATTAAAACAAGGTTATAAACGTTGATACCTAATGGTAAGATTACTGCCCATAAAGTATCAAGTAATCCTAACTTAGACATAACTAAGAAGGAAGGAACCATACCACCATTAAAGATCATAGTGAATAATAATAGAAATGAGAATAAATTTCTACCTGGCATTTCAAATTGAATTAATACATATGCACCTAATGTTGAAAGTGTTAAACCAAGAAATGTACCAGCAATAGTTGTAATACAAGATATTAAAAATGGTTTATATAAGGACTCATAAGTAAAGATAACTTTATAACCTGCTAACCCAAACTCTTTTGGCCATAATCGCATACCATAAGTTGTTTGCATATCAAGAGAGTCTACAAAAACCTTCCATAATGGTACAAGAATAAATAAAGATACTAGAATAAAGAGTAAACCATTGAAAATAGGAAAGAGTTTGATTTTTTTACGTGCTTTTTTATTAGAATTCATCGTCTACCCCTCCTATACTATACCGCGTCCGCGGACTTTTTTACTTGCGTAATTACACATTAATACAAGCACGCAACCTACAACAGAACTCATCAAACCTACCGCTGTTGTATAACCATAGTTTGGAATACCACCACCGAATGTCTGACGATATACATAGGTTTGTATAACGTCGGAAACTGCATAGACTGCAGGGTTATACATAACGAAGACTGATTCAAAGAGGTTCATAATCTTTGCTAAGTTAAGAATTAATACTGTAATAATTGTATTTGCTAAGCTTGGTAATGTGATGAAACGCATCTGATTCCAACGATTTGCACCATCGATCTGAGCAGCTTCATATAACTCTGGGCTAATACCTGATAATGTAGCAAGATAGATGATAGTACCCCAACCGGTATCTTTCCATATATTAACAATATAATAAACTGGCCGCCACCATTTTTCTTCCGCCAGGAAGTATATCATTTGGTCTTTGTTTATAACACCAAGATTAACTAAAAGTGAATTTACAAGACCTTCGTTGGAAGGAGAAAGAATTAAGCGGAATACAGATGCTGTTACTACCCATGACATAAAGTGTGGTAAGTAGATAAGCGTCTGAACAGCCTTCTTTGCTTTCAAATTCTTAATTTCATTCAATAACAGAGAGATAATAACTGCCATGAAAGTATTTAATAACAACTTAATGATACTTAATTCAAAGGTATTCGTAAATGCACGGATGAAATCTTGCTTCTTTAATAATTTTTCAAAATGTTTTAATCCTACAAATACAGGCTCTTGTGCCATCTTATAGTCGTAAAATGCGTACTTAATGAAGTACATTGGTAAGTAGTTAAATAATGCTATAAATACTAATACTGGAGCAAACATTACATAGAACCATCTGTGGTTGTAAATTCTTAAGCCTAACGGTTTTTTGCTACCTGGTACTTTTTGTCCTCGTTTAATGCTCATCGAAGCACTTCCTTTCATAAATTAGAATTTCCTCTCACGAGCATCTCTCGTGATAAGGAGGGGCCGAACCTTATCTTTTGTTCAAACCCCTCTTTATTAACAACAACTTATTTTAGTTATTTCAACTAAGATTATTTGTTTAAAGAATCTAAAATTTCCTGTACCATATCAGCAGACTGGCTTGTGTATTCATTCATACCGTCTTCAACACTCATACTGCCAGTTACAACCTTAGTTATAATCTGAGTACGAATATCCCAAAGGTCAGCATTATACTCATTGATAGTATCATTACTTACAACCATTTTAGCTGGAACTGCCCAACTGTTGAACTTATCTGCAGAATCTTTAGCAACTTCATTTAAAGCACCAGCGCCTGGATCAGCATTGTCTACGTATGTTGCAAAGCTTAACATTGGGTCAAGGTGATTCTTAGTTAATAATGTATCTGGCTTCTCTAAAGAAGCTAAGAAGTGGAATTGGCCTTCTGTAAAAGTAACCTCTTTATCAGCTGATAACTTAATTGTCTCAGCCTTATCATCCCAGTGAACACCCTTAACACCATAAGTCCAAAGTGTCTGAACAGCACCACCATCTAACATTGGCTCAAGGAAGTATTTGAAGATACCAGCAGGATTTTCAGCCTTATTTGTAATACACCAAGCTGGAGCCTGTCTTTCAATATAGCTACCCATTTCAGCGATTGGAGGAAGAACAACTAATTCGCCATCCTTACCACTGCTTTCAAGGTTGTTCTTTAAGTTAGAAGCCCATGTACCAGCCCAGTATGTGAATACACCGAACTTATCATCAAAGAACTTATTACGACAGTCTTTTGTACCATTTGTAATGGATTCTTTATCAATATATCCAGCAGAGTAAGCATCTTTTAATCTCTGAAGAGCTGCTTTCATAGCATCTGTAGAGAAACCATCAATCCACTTACCGCTATTATCTTGCATGAAATCTGGATAAGCATCCTGATAAAACTCTGGTAAATAGTTAACATAAGGAGCTTCAACACCGACAAGACCAGCTGCAGAAACACCATATGTGTTAGTTGGGTCACCACTATCGTTCATATCAGATTCAGTAAATACCTTTAACATGTTAAGGTACTCATCATAATTTGTAGGAACAGATAAACCAGCTTTATCTAACCAAGCTTGTTTAACATAAGTAACACATCCGTTACCTCTTGCTGGTGTAAAGCCATAAAGCTTTCCATCAACTTTAACTGCTTCCATTGCATCTACATTTGTGATTCTACCAGAAGCTTTTAATTCTGAATTATCCCAGTACTCTGTGATATCAGCTAAAAGACCTGCACTTGCATAGTTAGTATAGTAGGAACCACCTAAAAGAACAACATCTGGCCAGTTACTTCCTGCAAATGTAAGACCTACAGCATCATAGTAACCAGAGTGATCTGGCTGTGTAAACTGAATATCAAGACCAAGTTCAGCCTCAAGTGCTGATTCGAACTGAGCACGTCCGTTAGGCTCTGTAAATACAGTACCATCCATCATTACTGTAATTACTGATGGCTTCTCAACTTCAGAAACTGGAGTTTCTGGAGTAGTAGTTGCTTCACCATTGTTTTGTGCACCTTCTGTTGGAGCTGTTGTTGGTTCTGTCTTTGGTTCATCTTTCTTGCTTCCACAAGCTGTTAAGCTAAATACAAGAGCAAGACTTAAACCAAGTGATAAGAATTTCTGTGTAGACTTTCTCATCTAAATACCCTCCTTTATTGAATCAATTATAATATTGTAGGAAGTATTAAAAATTTGTAGTTTTCATTCCTATTATGTAACTTTACTACAAATCTTTATACTTTATGTCAATCTACAAAAACTATTGTTAGGTTTTAAAAACTAAATTTGATTTTAGTAACCTGTTGTTTAGTTTTGTTCGAATTGACATCTACATACTAACATGCTTTGTACTTTTTTAACAAGAAGCAATATTTATTATTACTGTGCAATTTTTAAGCTAGCTCTCAAAGCCTTGAATTTACTGGGTTTCTTAAGATATGAATTCATTTTTTTAGTGCTTGTATGCGCTTTCATTATTTTCCAAACTAAAAATATGTCCTTATTGCTTGCAAATAATGCACCACTTTGATATAATTTTTACACAATGTTTTGTTTGCTTTTACTAAATAATAGAAGGAATATCATATGAAAATTAAGTTTATTAAAAACAACACAAATAATAATAAAAGATTTTTGATACGATTTGTAACCTCTTACAGCATATTGCTGATAATTGTTCTTATTATGGGCATGTTTTTGTATCAATACGGAATAACGGATGCAACCAATAACCTGCATAAACAGAACAAGGCGGTTTTAGACAATTCCGTATCAGATATGGATGAATCCTTAAAGCTTATACAATCGCTTTCCACTCAGATTGCGAATGATTCTAATATAAGGAAGGTTCTTCAATATGATTCCAAATCTATGGATTTCTACCACGATGCGAAAGAAGCCATGAATTTTTTAACCGACTTTATTCCGTTAGAAAATGCACTACCTATCGATGAAAATTGTGGATATTACATATATCTACCTAAATTAGATTATTTAATGTCATCTAGTATGTTAACAGATACATGGTATTACTATAAACATTATAAAGCATATAACGATAACGAAACTATCTATGACGATTGGAAGACAATGCTTTCTTCCTATAATAATTTTTTTCAATTGTTGTCGAATGAAAGCTATAAAGAAAATGGCTTTACTCCTTATATTTATAAGACACCAGTACAAACAGCTTTATCAACGAATAAACCACTTGGTATTATATGTTTTGAAATTAATCGTAATAAATTGAATAATATATTCTCAAATCTTGACTTCTTTCGAAGCGGATTCTTATATGTTACTGATACTGATAATAATGAAGTTTTCCGTATCACTTCAGATCATAGTCCAGAGTTAACCGAGGATTTACTAAACAATATTATCACTTCTATGCAAGAGAATCCAGATCAAGAATATAAGGAATTAAAATTAGAGAAAGATACCGTTGTTGTTACAACTTCTGTCTCTCAAGTTAATCAATGGAGATATTATTTAGTACAACCTGCTGACCTAGTATTTCATGATTTAGGAACCTATCAGAATACTTATATCCTCATTATTATATTAACATTGCTTTTCTGTTTAATTATGATTTTTATTTTATCAAAAAAGAATATTAAACCTATCATTGCTATCGATACGGAATTACAAGATTCCTTGAAAGAGAAAAAAAATCTTAAACAAGAATTAGAGGAACAAAGACCTATCATTTACAACTCTTATATGGCAAGAATTATGAAAGGTCTTATCTCAAATCAAGAAGAATATAATAAAATTTCCGAATTCTTAGATTTAAAAATAGGTGATTTTCGTTATAGTGTTCTTTATGCTTGTATTTATCAGGATCAATTAGAGATATATGTTGAGGACCAGACGAATAATGCGGATGCCGAGTGGAATCAAAAGCAATATAAAGATTTGATTAGGACGTATTTCTATAAATACTTTGGTGATGATATTCTCATCTATGAATCAGAAGTTAATGCATTTGCCATCATGCTTCCATCCCCTATGGATGAGCCTATCGAAGAGAGTATAGCAAATGTTGAAAGCTCCTTTATAGAACTTCATAATAGCTTAATGAAAGAACACTCTATCTGGATTTATGGTGGATTAGGAAATCGTAACAGTTACGCTCCATATTTATGGAAATCATACCAACAAGCAATACAAGCTGCTTCTTATGTTCGTGAAGGTAATGTGTTCCAAAGTTATCGTGATATCAAACGAGATAAAACATCTTATTACTATCCTTTCGAAATGGCTCAGCAGTTATCAAACTTTATTACTACTGGAAATACAAAGCAAGTTCAGGAAATTTTTCACCTAATACGTTGGGAAAATTTCGAATGTAGATCGCTACCTATTACGGTAGTAAAATGGTTACTTTCTGATATAAGAAACACCTTATTAAAGGTACGATTTCAAGTTAGTGTTTCCGATGAGAATCGTGAAGTGATTGAATCTATAGAGTCATCTTTTCAGGATAATAAGACAATTTCTGTTTTAGAGGATATTGCATTAAACTTATGTAGCTTATTTGAGCCAAAAGCGGATGGAAATAAGCTGATTCATACAATTAAAGCTTATATCAAGGAAAATTATAAGGACTCTTCTTTGAGCCTTAAGAAAATTTCAGATGAGTTCGATATATCAGAAAGCTATTTTTCCTATTTATTTAAAGCAGAAACAAAACAAAATTTTTCAGAGTACTTGGAATTAATTCGTATGACACAAGCAATGAACTTATTAAAGACTACAGATATCAATGTCAGTGACCTTTATTTAGAGACTGGCTATAATAATGCAAACTCATTTCGTAGAGCATTTAAAAAAGTACATGGGGTTGCACCGAAAACCATTCGAGATAGCATGTCAAATCATGATAACGAGTAGATTACAAAGGAGAATGTATATGAATCAAACAATATTCTGGGCCGGTGACTCCACCGTAAAACAAAATGACTTCACAAGTTTTCCTCAGACCGGAGTTGGTCAAGGACTACCTCTCTACCTTAAAAAAGGGGTTCAAATTAAAAATTATGCTCAAAATGGCCGAAGTACTAAAAGTTTTATTGCGGAAGGCCGCTTGCGAGCAATCGAAAACTCCATAAAAGAAGATGATTTTTTATTGATACAGTTTGGACATAATGATGAGAAACCTGACGAAGAACGTCATACAGAACCATTCACTACTTTTCAGGAGAACTTAAAACAATATATAAAGGTAGCAATCGACCATAAGGCACATCCAATCCTTATTACACCACTCTATCGACGTCTCTTTAAGGAAGATGGTCAGTTGGTAGAATGTACACATCTTGATTATCCGGAAGCAATGATTGCACTTGGAAATGAACTTAAGATACCTGTGATTGACCTATGTGCAATCAGCAAAGAATTGATACAAAGGACTGGGAATGAGAGATCAAGAAAATGGTTTATGCATTTAGAACCAATGGAATATCCGAATTACCCTGAGGGAAAGAACGATAATACCCATCTTAAATACGATGGTGCCGTAACTTTTGCTGGAATCATCGCGGAAGAATTACGTAAACTTGGCGAAAGATATGCCGATCTATTACTCCCTATTGATGGAGAAAAAGAGGATGTTGCGTTATTAATTGATTAGTTTTTATATGATAACAAAAGAATTTCTTATGTAAGTTTTTTGTCATCTATCCTATTAGATTTGAGGCTCTGTATTCAAAGTGTTTGGGTAAAGTTCAATGGGACTTGCCAAAATACTAGGTACAGAGCTTTTTATATAACTGATAGGTTAAATGACAGAAAGCTTTTCAGTTTATAGGAAGCTGCGCTGGCAATCACCTATAAATGAAAAGCTTTCTGAATAAATATTGCTAGTTGTTTCGATGATTACTCTTCTACCAGGTTATCAATGTTACTTAATAAGAATTTCTCACCTTCACAACCTTCTATAGTCACATTCTTTAATTCTAATGTCTTTAAATTGTTCGCAAATAATCCAAGTAAACTAGTTTCATCTGCACCATCCATCATTGCTGGTACTGATTTTATAGGATTTTCAGCAAATGATACGTTTACATTTTCAAAGGTTACCTTCTCTATTTTTTGTTCTGGCAGTCCATACATATAGGATGCTGCTGCATGACAGTTTGTACAATCCAAATTACGGAAGGTTAACTCACCAATATGAGGTGTTCTATCATCTACCGCAAAAGGATTTTTACTTTGAACATATTCAGAATGACCATCTGGATCACAGAAATAAAAACAATTAATAACTACAGGAGTCATTACATGATCCATACGAATATTTTCAAATAATACACCATCGATAATTGCATCCTTACCACGGCCACGTCTTGTCTTAATACGAAGGCCTCTGTCTGTATGGATAAAGAGACATTCACGAACTGTTAAATTCTTAACTCCTCCTGCCATCTCGCTTCCTATTGTAATGGAACCATGTCCATCTCGCATACAGCATTGACGAATTTCTAAATTTTCAGACGGACGTTTATGCTTTGCTCCCATATATATCTTTCCAGATTTAATCGCAATACAATCATCACCTAAGGAAAAATACACTCCAACAATTAAGACATTCTTACAGGACTCTGGATCAAGTCCATCGGTATTTGGAGAATCTTTTGGATTAAGTATGGTAAGGTCAACAAACTTAAGATCATCTGAAAAATAAGGATGGATATTCCAACATGGACTATTCTTAACCGTAATACCCTGTACCGTAACATTATTACAATGATTTAAGAAAATAAGTCTTGGTCTCCAAGCGATATTCCTTACTTTCGGATTATTCCACCAATTTGTTTCATCAGCGCATCCATCGATTGTTCCTTCACCAGTAATTTCAACATTAGATACATTGATACCAGTTATGATACCAGCAAAAGAATCGAGTGGATTGCCTTCCCAGCTTCCTAAATTATACTCCTCTGTTTCATCGAAACTTTCAATTCTGCCAGGAAGGATTGGAAATTTGGAACGATCTGTAAATGCGGATAATACAGCACCTTTCGCTAATTCAAGACGCAGGTCACTCTTTAAAAATAATGTCGAAATCTTATAACAGCCTTCAGGAATCAACACCCTTCCATCCTTTGGACAAGAATTAATAGCACACTGTATCATTGTGGTGTCATCATGAACACCATTACCTTTGGCACCAAACTCTTTTACATTGAGTGTAACAAATTCATAATCTGTTTTTATCACTACTACTTCAGAAGTTTCTGAATCATTTTTTACATAAATGCTGTACTCAGTATCTGGTTTTAAATTAGGAATAGATTGTACCACCTTTTTGCTTTTTGCATATAAACTATTATTTACATAGATTTCATACTCTTCATTGGTATAATATAATCCTTGATCTATTATTTCAATCACTGCTGTTCTAGCAGTTTTTAATATCACATTAAACTTCATTTTAACTCCCATCTGCGTATTTTAGACGCATGTAAATCATGAGGAAACCTAACCTCAATTCCGATATTAGCGCGTTTCCAAAAGAAAGGAATACGCCATCATAAAGATGCCCATCATTTTTATCTTATCAAAGAATACTTGACCTGATGTAATTACTGTTTGTTTTTGATGAGAAACAAATTTCTCCATTGCAGCATGAAAAAGATTAGCACCTGTTGCTTCATACTTTTCTGCTAACAATATCTTATTGTGACATGCCTTCAACATAGCGTAGGAAGTAAAAATAGTATTTTCTACAGCTTCACTACTATCTACATCGTTATCACCAAGTAATAATTTTTGTTCCTTAGCATGTGCTAGTATCTCTTTTATCGTTGTTTTAGTTAGATTTAATAGCGTAAAATAATGTTCATAAATCTCTTCCGACATTCCAGAAAAACAATCTACCAATAAAGTAGCTTTTTTACTATCATTCGGGAATTGATTGATAACATGAAATTGTTCCATAATTTCAAGGTAGTGTTCCTTCTTATTATATATAGTATCGTAGAGTGTATAAAAAGGTTGAACCATATAAATATCTAATAAATTTTTCTCCTCCTTACCAAACATTGGATTACCTTGATAATTTGAAGAAAATGTACTACCAAGCTCCTCTAATGCTTTCTCGTAACAAGTTTCCCCTGTTTGATTCCGTAAGAAGAAAAGAAGCATACCAAAATGATAATTATCAATATTCAAATCGTTTTTATAATTCTCTTTTAGAGCACCTTCTTCTGTAATTCGCTGATTTGCATATGTTTTCAAAATTTCGATATAGCACTCTTCCTTCGTCTTTTGATACATGCCCATACAACCTTGTAGGAATAGGCTTACTTCATAGCCCTTTAGATTACAAATCTCGCTTCGAAACTCTGCTAAATAATCCTGAAAGAATTGATCCAAATTCATATATGTTACCGGTACCTTTCTCATTTCATCGACAAACTGATTCGATTACATAAACTTTTCTAAAAAAATGCCTGCGATCATAGACAACTACCTAAAACCGCAGGCGTTACAAGAAATATTGTATTCGTCTTATCTTAAGTCTTTCAAATCACAAGCATCCATATCATCGAAGTCTTGATTTTCACCAACCATACCCCAGATAAAGGTATAGGCTTTTGTACCACAACCAGAGTGGATGGACCAGCTTGGAGAAATAACAGCTTGCTCATTTCTCATTACGATATGTCTTGTTTCTGTTGGCTCACCCATGTAATGGAATACCATATCATTTTCTTGCATATCAAAATATAAATAAACTTCCATTCTACGATCATGAGTATGGCAAGGCATTGTATTCCATACACTACCTGGCTTTAACTGTGTCATACCCATTACAAGCTGACA
Organism: Lachnoclostridium sp.; assembly: GCF_031997925.1. Classification (NCBI taxonomy): domain Bacteria; kingdom Bacillati; phylum Bacillota; class Clostridia; order Lachnospirales; family Lachnospiraceae; genus Lachnoclostridium; species Lachnoclostridium sp. The sequence goes on from NZ_DAMADT010000027.1 coordinate 11,432, forward strand.
ACTCTCCACCTGGCCTGGAAGGATGTATTTACAGATTACACGGTGATTGGAGCCTTCTAAGGATCCAAGTTCCACATTAACACAATTTTCTGGTTTGATTAATACAGTTGGATAAGTAGTATGAGCTGGTGCACTGTTGATATAGAATTTTGCAGGATTTGTAGCATCCACACTTGCAAAAGAAATATCTTTTGCTCCCATACCAATGTACATACCATCTTTATGCTCTAACTCATTTACAGTACCATCGATTGTAATAGTACCTTTACCACCGATATTAATGATTCCCATCTCTCTTCTTTGAAGGAAATATTCTGCACGTAATTCATCACCAGCGGTTAATTTTAACTCCTGATTTACTGGTACAGCGGAACCTGTAATAATACGGTCAATATGACTGTAAACAAGTTTAATTTCATTTACTTTAAATAAATCATCAATCAAAAATTCTTCGCGAAGACGATCTGTTGTGTAGTGTTTTACATCCTTTGGAGATGCTGCTGTTCTAAGTTCCATAGTTTTACCTTCTTTCTGCGCTGTCTCTCTAATCAAAGCAGATATTCGCAATTCGCTTACGCTACTTTTTTAGATATTTGAACGAATAATCGCTTTCCTATGCAAGTTTTAACTACAGCGCTGAATTAAACTTGCATATTTCTCATTTTCTTCAATCCGCAAATCAGTATGTAATAGATTTGCCTAGTATGATTGAATAATTGTTACATCGTAATTTTAAAAAGATGAATCCTATTTTACATGTTTATAATAAAAAAACATCTTTTTCTAAATATCACATATGGGTATTGTTCTTAACGACACAATACCCATAGCTATTACATTATTTCAATTATCTCTGAACACGACCTGAACCGTCTCCGCCTACTAAAGCGTCAACTTCGGAACGAGTTACAAGGTTGAAGTCTCCAGGAATTGTGTGCTTTAATGCAGAAGCTGCAACACCATATTCAAGAGCAGACTTAAAGTCCTTATTATCAACAAATCCACAGATTACACCAGCTGCGAAAGAGTCACCACCACCTACACGGTCAACGATTGGTGTTACTCTGTACTTTCTGGAATGATAGAACTCACCTGTCTCACCATTGTAGATACAAGCAGACCAACCATTATCGGATGCAGAGTAACTTTCTCTTAAGGAAGATACTACATACTTAAAGTTAAACTTAGCAACCATTTGCTTGAAGATATCTTCATAACCAGCTAACTCTAAGTCACCGCTTGTTACGTCTGTATTACCTGGCTTGAATCCAAGAACTTTTTCAGCATCTTCTTCATTACCGATACATACATCAACATATTGCATTAAGTTAGTCATAATTTTCTGAGCCTTTTCAGAGGACCATAACTTTTTACGGAAGTTTAAGTCAACGGAAACTGTAATTCCCTTAGCTTTTGCTGCCTTAAGAGCTGCCTCAGTTACCTCAGCTGCCTTATCAGATACCGCTGGAGTAATTCCTGTAAAGTGGAACCAGTCAGCACCTTCAAAGATTTTATCAAAATCGAAATCAGCAACATCTGCTTCTGCAATTGCAGAATGAGCACGATCATAAACTACCTTGGAAGCTCTCATCGCTGCACCAGTCTCAAGGAAGTAAATACCAAGTCTATCTCCACCATGAGCGATGTTTTTTGTATCAACACCCATTTTATTTAAAGCTGCTACTGCACAATCACCAATTTCGTTCTTTGGTACCTTTGTTACGAAAGATGACTCATGTCCGTAATTTGCTAAAGAAACTGCAACGTTAGCTTCTCCACCACCGTAGCAAACATCAAAACTGTCTGCCTGAATAAATTTCTGATATCCTGGAGTAGATAATCTTAACATAATTTCGCCCATTGTTACTACTTTTGCCATTGTTTTATATCTCCTTTATGTTCAATAGTTTCTCTATTTGCGCAAGCGCCGCGCATTGCTACTTACCTAACTATTGTAACCTGTACAGAAGGTAAGTGCAACCTTTGAGGGAAAAGTTATTTTTATTTTTAATAACTTTCCTAAAGGCCTCAAACAATTAACCAATAAGCTAATTGTGAATTGAGCAATTAATACTTTTAATTTTACCACATCTTTGGTAGTAAAACCACGTGTAAATATATACTATTTTCTAAAGTGTTACACCTGTCTTGAAAATAGCCATATCATGAAATCCTGCTTCTTCGGACTTCACTTTCTTACCAGAAGCAACCGCAAGAACATATTGGAATAACTCTTCTCCTAAAATGTCAAGTGTTTTACCTTCTACTAAAGTACCACAGTTAAAATCAATCCAATTATTCTTCTTCATTGCTAATGGTGTATTGGTAGATATCTTCATAGTTGGTACTGGAGAAGCAAATGGTGTTCCTCTACCAGTTGTAAAGAGTACCATATGTGCACCAGATGCTGCTAGAGCAGTAGATGCAACTAAATCATTACCAGGAGCACTTAATAAGTTTAATCCCTTAGTCTTAACAATTTCACCATACTTTAAGACATCCTTAACAGGTGCAGAGCCAGACTTTTGAGTACATCCTAAAGACTTATCTTCTAATGTTGAGATACCACCCTTTTTGTTACCAGGACTAGGATTTTCGTATATTGTTTGATTATGACTCTTAAAGTAGTTTTTGAAATCATTAATCATATCTACTGTTTTTTCAAACAACTCCTCGTTATCACAACGAGCCATCAGAAGGGTTTCTGCACCAAACATCTCTGGAACTTCGGTTAATACTGTTGTTCCACCCTGAGATATTAAGAGATCAGAGAAAACACCTACGGTTGGATTTGCAGTAATACCAGACATACCATCGGAACCACCGCACTTCATACCAATCACTAATTCATCTGCACTGATTGGCTCACGTTCAAACTTTGCTGCATAAGATATTAATTGTTCGATAAGCTCTTCTGCAACTTCCATCTCATCCTCAACATCTTGACATTGTAGGAATTTAATTCTGTTTTCATCGTATTCCCCAATGTACTTCTTTAGTTCAGCGATATTCGTGTTCTCACATCCAAGACCAAGTACTAACACTGCAGCTGCATTTGGATGATTGATCAAATCAGCTAAGATTAGTCTTGTATTTTCTTGGTCATCACCCATCTGTGAACAACCATAAGGATGTGGGAATGCAATAATGTCTTCAACACTACCGGTAAGTTTTTCTTTAAACTGTTTTTCCATTGCTTCTGCAATTTTGTTTACACAGCCTACGGTTGGAATAATCCAGACTTCATTACGAATACCAACTTTACCGTTCTCTCTTCTGTATCCCATAAAAGTAGCTTTTTCACGAGGCATTAATTGGTTAACATCTGGTTCATAACTATAGGTTAATAATTCACCTAAGTTAGTCTTTACATTCTGAGTATGAACCCATGCTCCCATTTCTGCTGATTGTGTTAGATGACCTATTGGGAAACCATATTTAATAACATTCTCACCTTCGTTTAAGTTAGTTAAAGTGAATTTATGTCCACGAGGAATGTCTTCGATTAACGTAACAGCTACCCCATCAACCTCTAAGGTCATACCCTTAGCTAAGTCACTAAGAGCAACTGCTACATTATCTTTGCTATTTATTTTTACGAATTCTTGCATAAAAATCCCCCTTCCGCTCTCCTTGTGCCACCACCCTACGAATTTGGGTGGTAGTACAAGTTTGCTAAGTGTATTGTTTTGCAACTCACTTAGCCTTTGATTATAGATTTTCCATTGCTTTTCTCATACCATTTGCACGAATATCATCTACATAAGAAGCAACAGCGTCTACAAGACCTTCGATCTTAGTTAAATCTTCCCCAAAGAATTTTTCATTGCTTAAGTAAGCATTCGCATATTCTTTAGAAGATTTTCCGCTATTTGCAGCAAAGAATTCAAGTGCAAATGCATCGTCTAAAATCGTATACTCTTCCTCTCCTCTGTGTCCGATTAAAGCATTATCTTTCCTCTCTGATCCGGTATAGAAACTCATTAATGCAGCTAGGGAGAAGCATAAATGCTTAGGAAGTGTATTAAACTTCTCTACATATCCCTTTAAGCTTGGCATACAACGTGACTTCCATTTGGATACAGAATTTAAAGAAATAGATAATAATGCATGTTTAATGAAAGGATTTTCAAAACGTTCAATTACTGCATTTGCAAATTCTTCACACTCAGCCTTTGGTAGAGAAAGAGTTGGAATTATTTCATCAAATACTGGACTCATCATGAATTTACGAACTGTCTCATCTTCCATTGATTCTTTTACAAAATCATTTCCAGCAAGGAAGGATGCAAGTACGAAAGAAGTATGAGCACCATTTAAGATACGTACCTTTCTCTCTCTATATGGTTTCTGATTATCAGTAAAGATAACTGGAAGACCAGCTTTATCAAGTGGTAACTCCTTAGAAATATCTTTGTCACTCTCGATTACCCAAAGAGCAAATAATTCGCCTGTACAAATTAAGTTGTCTTTATAACCAAACTCATTGCACATAGCTTCTGCTTCTTCTCTTGGGTAACCAGTTACAATACGGTCAACAAGTGTAGAACAGAAGATACAAGCATTCTGGGCCCAAGCAACGAACTCATCGGAAAGATTCCAAAGCTTTGCAAACTGAAGTACGCACTTCTTTAACTCGGGACCATTATTTTCGATTAATTCGCAAGGAATCACGATAAGACCCTTGCTCTCGTCACCATTAAAATAAGTAAATCGATCAAACATAAACTTAGTAAGTTTACCTGGGTATGTCTTAGGAGGGCATGCGTTAAATTCATCTGTCTCATCATATACTATACCAGCTTCTGTTGTGTTAGAAACGATAAAACGTAAGGTATCGCACTTTGCAAATGATTCATATTTTTCAAATTCATTGATGGCATCTACTGCATCAGAAATACATGTGATGATACGACTTTCGACTTTAGTCTGACCATCTTCCTTACCACGAAGGGATAGTGTGTATTGACACTCTTGCTCGTGGAACATGTCAAGATTACCAAAAGCGATTGGCTTTACAACAACAACACTACCGTCGAATACCTCCTTTTCATTTGCAACATCGATCATGTAATCCACAAAACCACGAAGGAAGTTACCTTCACCAAACTGAAGAACCTTCACGGGTCTATCTTTTGCTTTTGAAATTGATTTGTTAAGAATGTTCATTTCTGATTCTCCTTTATTGTCATTTTATATACTTATCGTAAGAGTTTTCCACTTTCGATAAAAGTCAATAGTACTTCTAGACTTACATTCCTTACATAGTATTTTCTCAAAATATTTCATCATTTAGAAAAATTTTCGTTCATTAATGTAAGCGTTTACATCTCCAATTCTACCTGTATTCATGTCGTATGTCAATGCTTTTTCATCGAATTTTTTTATCTATATAAATTCACTAAAAATATAAGAAAAACTTTTAGCAATTTACTCTTGTCAGCATTTTAGGGGTATAGTATAATAGAAGTTGAATTTTAACATATAATATGATTAATCTGTAAGCGCTTACAATCCAATTTATAAAAGCGCTTACATATCTTCTCTAATAAAAGCGCTTACATTGCCTCGATAACCTACCGGAATTTAACATATAAACTTATCGTTACTTATTTGGTGGAACATTTTGATGCGTGTGGAATTCTATGAGGGAAGGATAATATAACCTAGGAGGAGTCAAATCGCATATGAATATCTATGATGTTTCACAAAAAGCTGGCGTCTCCATTGCCACGGTTTCCCGTGTTATAAATGGAAACCCGAATGTAAGTGAGAAAACAAAGCAAAAAGTTCTTGATGTTATGAAAGAGATTGGTTATACTCCGAATGTTTTTGCCCGAGGTCTTGGTTTAAATACAATGAAGACAATCGGTATTATGTGTTCCGATTCCTCTGACACCTTTCTCGCAAATGCAGTTTATCATTTAGAACAAAACCTACGGAAAAATGGTTACGATTCATTCCTATGCTGTACAGGTTACGAACTACATACAAAGCAGAAATACCTTAAACTTCTACTTTCTAAACGTGTCGACGCTATTGTTATGGTTGGTTCTAGCTTTCTTGAAGCGAACAAAAAAGACAATGCATATATTATGGAAGCAGCTGACGAAGTACCTATTATGTTAATTAACGGTTATCTCAGTCATCCAAGAATTTATTGTACTTTGTGTGACGATCATCAAGCAGTTTATGATGCAGTTAGTAAGCTTATTACTCAGGGAAGAAAAAAGATTCTGTATTTGTTTAATTCAAAATCATATAGCGGTTTACAAAAATTAAGCGGTTATAAAGCTGCTATTGCTGCACATGAACTAACACTCGATGAGAATTTAATGCAGATGTGTCCAAATAATTTAGCAGATACTAAAAATTTATTAATTTCCTTGGCGAAGCAAGGTTTAGATTACGATGCTGTCGTAACTGCTGAAGATTTACTTGCAATTGGCACAATTAAGTTTATAAAAGATTCTGGAAAACAGATTCCACAGGATATTAGCATTATTGGTTATAACAATTCCTTATTAACCACCTGCTGTGATCCTGAATTGACTTCCATTGATAATCACGTTGAAACTCTTTGTATCAGCACAATTTCTACCTTAATGCGTGTATTAAATGGAAATGATGTACCAAATAAAACGACGATATCAAACGATTTGATCGTACGTAAAACAACGAATTTTTAATTTATTTATTAGTTAATTACATCGACCAATGGTTTTTTTATCATATAACAACATACTCAGGGAGGACTACTATGAAACCATTTATGGACAAGGATTTCTTATTATCATCAGAAACCGCAAAAACTTTATATCATGATTACGCTGCGAAAGTACCAATCATTGATTACCACTGTCACATTAACCCAGAAGAAATAGCGAAAGATCGCAGTTTTGATACAATTACACAGGTTTGGTTAGGTGGCGATCACTACAAGTGGCGTCAAATGAGATCCAATGGAATCGATGAAAAATATATCACAGGTGATGCTAGTGACATCGTAAAATTTGAAAAATGGGCCGAGACTCTTCAAAAGGCAATTGGTAACCCACTTTATCATTGGAGTCACCTTGAATTACAAAGATACTTTGATTACTATGGTACCTTAAATGCAAAAACATCAGAAGAAGTATTTAAGCTTTGCAATGATAAATTAAGTAAACCAGAAATGAGTGTACGTGGTTTAATTAAACAATCTAATGTAGAAACCATCTGTACTACAGATGATCCTATTGATTCTCTTGAGTGGCATAAAGCAATTGCAGAAGATACTACTTTTGATGTGAAGGTATTACCTGCTTGGAGACCAGACAAGGCTATGAATTTAGAGAAGCCAGAATATCTTGATTACTTAGCGAAATTAGAATCAGTCAGCGGTGTGAAAATTGCAAACTTTGCTGATTTAAAGGAAGCACTTAAGGTTCGCCTTGAGTTCTTTAACGCTATGAATTGTAAGGTTTCTGACCATGCTCTTAACTATGTAATGTACAAACCTGCAACAGAAGAAGAAATCGAAGCAATCTTTGCTAAGAGATTAGCTGGTGGTACTATTTCAGAAATGGAAGAATTACAGTTTAAGACTGCATTCATGGTATTCGTAGGAAAAGAATATAACCGACTAGGTTGGGTTATGCAGTTACACTATGGCACAAAGCGTGATAATAACGTATTCCGTTACAATCAGTTAGGTGCAGATACTGGTTTTGACTGTATCAACACAGAAGGTTCCTCTGCAGAATTAGCTAACTTCTTAAATGCGTTAAATTCCTCTGATGAATTACCAAAGACAATCATTTACTCCTTAAATCCTACAGACAATGCAGCAATTGGTACAGTACTCGGTTGTTTCCAAGACTCAACTGCTGTAGGTAAGATTCAACAAGGTTCTGCTTGGTGGTTTAACGATAACAAGACAGGTATGATTGATCAGATGACATCATTAGCTAACTTAGGTCTACTTGCAAACTTTGTAGGTATGTTAACTGACTCTAGAAGCTTCTTATCTTATACTCGTCATGAGTACTTTAGAAGAATTCTTTGTGAATTGATCGGTAACTGGGTTGAAAATGGTGAGTATCCAAACGATATCGAGTTCCTTGGACAGATGGTTCAAGATATCTCCTACTATAATACAAAGAGATACTTTGGTTTCTAGTCAATACATTTGATTGATAACTACTGATTATTTCCCAATACGCATAAAAGGACATCTGCTTTCCGTTTCTAATGGAAGCAGATGTCTTTTCTATGTTTCTATGTTTCTATGTTTCTATGTTTCTATGTTTCTATCTTTCTAAAAACCCTATATCCTAGAACTTCTTAAACTGCTTCCACACCATATACTTCCAATTGAGTTAAGGCAGGAAATGGGGATGGATCGTCCGCCTTAATTAATTTGCTAAGCTCTATCCATCTGATTACCTTCTTGTCAAAGTTAAGAACATGGGCACTGTCACTTTTTTCTAAATCCCAAACAATTTGGCTTTCATCAGAAAATGTCACCGTAACTTGAATCCACCAATTGTCATGTGGGAAATCCGCTCTTGTATACATAACTATTTTATCAGCCAATACATCCCTACCAAAATCCACTTTTATCTTAGCATTATCATCACGGTTGATTCCCCATGACTCATATGGCCATGCTCCATGAGAAGCATTGGCACAGTTTCCGTTAATCGCATTTTTTGCCGCAAATACAGATTCTCCTCTGGTTTCCACATTGGCATTGGCATGAGGATAACAAGTGGATTCTATGTAGTTGATATCGTATTTGTTAAGACATAAATTTTTGTACTGTGCAATTTCCTCTGTGGTTGCATATCTCACAAAAAGAACATGGCAATTACCATAAAAGCTCTTTGGAGAATGACAGATTTTCTTTTCGCCAAAAGGTACTTCATAAGTAAAGGTATTGTCTGTTAAATAAACAAGGTTCTCCCTTATAGCATCATCCAATTGAATCATATAAAAGCCATTAGGCTTGTCCACCGTAATTCTTATGGCATCACCTTCTGCATATTCGTTATTATATACTAAATGAACCTCATTTTCTTTTTCTTCACTTTGTTTTATGACTTCGCCATTTATTATGTCAATTTTTAGCATAATACCCTCCTTTTAGATCATTATATATTTATTATATACAAAAAGGTTAAATCTTCAAGTCTCTGTTTTTGACATTCTATGTATAATTTATGATTTTTGTTGAACTAGGAATTTTTATAATGAATATTATGAAGTAAAATTAGGATTGATTTCCATTAATCGAATCGTCACTTAAGTAAGGAAAGCGGTATTATTAGATGCGCCCATGAATTCTAAAAAACTTCTTGAATTTAAGAAATGAATATAGTACAATGAGTAGTTGAAAAAACATTGGAGGTGCCTATGAAACATATTATCAGTCCATTAGATTTATCACTTTCGGAGTTATCGGATGTCCTTAACTTAGCTGAAAGAATCATCGCTAATCCGAAACAGTATTCCGAATGTTGCCGAGGGAAAAAACTTGCTACTCTCTTCTATGAACCAAGTACAAGAACAAGACTTAGCTTCGAAGCTGCGATGCTTAACCTTGGAGGTAGTGTCTTAGGATTTTCTTCCGCTGATTCCTCCTCCGCTTCGAAAGGCGAAAGTGTTGCTGATACGATTCGTGTTGTTTCCAGTTATGCTGATATCTGTGCGATGCGTCATCCGAAAGAGGGTGCTCCGTTAGTCGCTTCTACTTATTCTTCTATTCCGGTAATCAATGCCGGTGACGGTGGTCATAATCATCCGACCCAAACTCTCACTGATTTATTAACTATTAAAAATTTAAAAGGCCGTTTAAATAATTTAACCATCGGTTTTTGTGGTGACTTAAAATTCGGCCGAACTGTACATTCCTTGATTAATGCAATGGTTCGTTATGAGGGAATAAAATTTGTGTTGATTTCACCTGAAGAATTAAAAATTCCTGCTTATTTAAGAGAAGAAGTTCTCGATCGTGGAAACATACCATATGAAGAAGTGAAAAATCTTGAAGCTGTCATGCCAGAACTTGATATTCTCTATATGACAAGAGTACAGAAAGAACGTTTCTTCAATGAAGAAGATTATATCCGATTAAAAGACAGCTTTATCTTAGATGCAAAGAAGATGGAAGGTGCAAAAGAAGATATGCTAGTACTTCATCCACTACCTCGTGTCAATGAAATTGCTACTGAGATTGATAATGACCCGCGTGCAGTTTACTTTAAACAAGCCGAATTTGGAGTTTACGCTCGTATGGCATTAATTATGAACTTACTCAATGTAGTACCACAAGAATAGATTTGTGATAATCATATTAGATTAAAATGAAACATAACATTAATTTTCATGTCGGAAGGGAGAACCTATGTTAAACATTAGTGGACTGAATCAAGGAGTTGTAATAGATCACATTCAAGCTGGATGTGCTATGAAGATATATGAATATCTGCATCTTGAAAAATTGGATTGCAGCGTTGCTATTATAAAAAATGCAAAAAGTAATAAGATGGGAAAAAAAGATATCATAAAGATCGATGGACCTCTTGTGGTTGATCTTGATATGTTGGGTGTTTTAGATCCAACTCTTACTGTAAACATTATTGAAGATGGTATTATTATTGAAAAACGTCATCTACATCTTCCAGAAATAGTAACTGGAATCATACGTTGCAAAAATCCAAGATGTATCACCTCCATCGAGCAAGAACTTCCTCATCGTTTTAAATTAACCGATCCGAACAAAGGTGTATATCGCTGCATCTATTGTGAACAAGCTTTTAGTAATTTTGAATCTTAAGTTTAAATTTTAAAAGCGATATCCCTTTCTAACGTTCTTTATAGAAAATAGAAGAGCTTTTATCAGCTCTTCTATTTTTTATCAGTTTAAGTTCCTATAAAATGAGTATCTATCTAATAATATCATTATAATTGCTATTACATATGAATAGAAATTATATCTGGACATGAATCCATTTAATATGAAGTTGTGCTTAAAAATGTATCCAATTTAATAAGAATTATGCCCGGAATGCATCCAATAGTAAATTCCTATGTCATCATATGATTCTAATAAGTAAAATTTTAACTTTTTACCTACTTTTATCATACAAACTTAAAAGAGTCCCGTAATAACTCCTTCTTCATTCACATCAATATGCTCTGCTGCCGGAACCTTAGGTAATCCAGGCATAGTCATTACAGTTCCTGTAATTGCGACAACAAATCCAGCGCCTGCAGAAACGTATACTTCTCGAATATTTACGATAAAGTTTGTCGGTCTTCCTAGTTTGCTTGGATCGTCCGATAGGCTGTATTGGTTTTTAGCCATACAAACAGGCAGATGTCCAAACCCTAACTCGGTCAAGCGTCCTAATTCCTTTAACGCAGCTGGATCAAAGGTTACTCCATCCGCTCCGTATATCTCTTTTGCGATAGTCGCCATCTTCTCTTTAAGTGACATCTCATCTGGATACAAGACATGATAGTTACTCTCTTTGGTTTCAATGGTCTTGATTACTTTATTTGCAAGATCAATACCACCCTCGCCACCTTTTTCCCAAACTTCAGATAAGGAGAATTCGCATCCTCTTTGCTCACAAAACCGTTTCACATAAGATAATTCGCATTCGGTATCTGTTGAAAATTTATTTAACGTAACAACTACTGGGACACCGTATTTTTGAATGTTTTCTATATGCTTCTCTAGGTTTACAATACCTTTTTCTAAAGCTTCTAAGTTCTCTGTAGATAAATCAGTTTTTGCAACTCCACCATTGTATTTAAGTGCTCGAACAGTAGCCACTAATACTACTGCTGCTGGTTTTAAATCTGCAATTCGGCACTTGATATCTAAGAACTTTTCAGCTCCTAAATCCGCACCAAAACCTGCTTCTGTAATTACATAATCCGCTAGCTTCAGTGCTGTTTTTGTTGCTCTTACTGAGTTACATCCATGAGCAATATTCGCAAATGGTCCGCCATGAATAATGGCAGGTGTATTTTCCAAGGTTTGAATTAGATTTGGCCTGATAGCATCCTTTAATAACGCAGCCATTGATCCTACCGCATTCAAATCTTTCGCAGTGATTGGCTTACCCTCGTAAGAATATGCGACAATTATCCTGCTTAACCTATCCTTTAAATCATTCATATCACTCGCTAAGCAAAGAATCGCCATAATCTCAGAAGCCACGGTAATAATAAAATGGTCTTCACGAACCACTCCATCTGCTTTTCTTCCAAGTCCAACAACAATATTTCGAAGCACTCTATCATTCATATCAACACAGCGTTTCCAAACAATTTGATTCGTATCTATGTCTAAGGTATTTCCTTGTTGGATATGATTATCAAGCATAGCTGCTAATAGATTATTTGCTGAAGTAATCGCATGAAAATCACCTGTAAAATGAAGGTTTAAATCCTCCATAGGCACAACTTGAGCATAACCACCACCGGCAGCGCCACCCTTAATTCCAAAGCATGGACCTAAAGATGGTTCTCTAAGTGCGATAACAGCATTCTTATTTAATCTGCCAAACGCTTGCCCAAGACCAACCGTAGTAGTTGTCTTTCCTTCACCGGCAGGGGTTGGATTAATCGCCGTAACAAGGATTAGCTTACCATCCTCTCTATCCTTAATTTCATTCCAGAGCTCATCTGTAAACTTTGCTTTGTATTTACCGTAATAATCCAAATCATCTTCTGTGATACCTAACGATTTTGCAACATCACGAATGTGTATCATTTTTGCTTCCTGAGCAATTTCTATATCAGATTTCATGTCTAGCTCCTCCTACCTTCTATCTTCCTTTTCTTTCATTATAACAAATAATTTTAAGAAAAAAAGGGATATCATTATTATTTATTTTAATATTTGTTTTAATATTTTCTAATTAATTATCTGAACGTTTTATCAATATTTAAAATTATAGCTGTTAATCAACCGTAAATCGATTAACAGTCATACCTAACTGCTCCATCCTATCTTTTACCATGGCAAGATCACTTCTTATGGTCTCCATGATTGCAAGCTGTTCCTCTGCCTCGGAAGCCGTCTGTTGTGTTCCAGCACTGAATTCTCCGGAGATATCGGTCAGATCAGTAGTTTTCGCAAGGACATTTTTACTATCCTCTTCAATGTGAACAATCGCCTTTGCAATCTCTTTGATACTATAATCTACTTTTTGATTAGACTGTGACAGCTTATCCAGATAGATTTCAACCTGTTCTATGACGTCCACACCATGTCTTGCTTCAACCACTCCGCTGTCGATGGCTTCTGAGGAACTGCTGATTTCCTCCTGTACTGCTACAATCAGTTCATTAATATGTTTGCTGGCGTCACTAGATTGCTTCGCAAGATTTTTAATTTCGCCCGCTACTACTGCAAAGCCTTTGCCATGCTCTCCTGCGGATGCTGCTTCAATAGATGCATTTAAAGCAAGGAGGTTGGTACGGCTGGCAATTGCAGTTACGCTGTTACTACAGGATAAAACCTCTTGGAATTTATCCTGTAACTTCTCCATCATAGTTGCAGTATTTTCTACCATATCATTTACGAGATTGATCTGTTTTATAGAACCGTTCAAAATTTTAGAAACTTCCTGCATGTCCTTCATTGCCATATCAGAATCATTATTCACTTTATCAATATGGTTAGTAATGGATGTAATCTCGTTGAATACCCGCTCCATGGAATCATTCACAAGACCAACACTTTCTACCTGATCCGATGCTCCGGCAGCTATTTCAGTAATAACCTTAGTAATCTCCTCCGTAGATTGCTTTGAGAAATCAATATTCACATTCAATTCGTTAATATTATGTACTACTTCATTGGTATTCTTACGAATATTCTTAATCATACCTCCCATATTGTCCACCATATCCTGAAATGATTCGGACAAGCTTCCAACTTCATCCCTTCGGTTACTTTTCATCTTAATCGTAAGATCGCCGTTTTTTACTAACTGCATCTTAGATTGCAAATGCTTCAGGGAATGGACGATAAAATAAGCAAAGGAATATGTTACAACAATACTAATGAGCACTAAAATAATCTGTACGATTAACATACTGTGATTTGCTTTCTTTAGCTTATCAACCATATATCCAGCTTCAAAATCAGCTGCAAGTATACCAATGGTATCACCGTTACTATTCATAATTGGTACATAGCCTGAGATGAATGATCCCCATTGATCACTATTTAGCTCGTAGCTTTCTTGTCCATTAAAACAAAGAAGCATTTTATCAGATATATCTTCTTCGACAGCACCAAGCTTGGAAGCATCATCAGGAACTTCTCCGTCGACTACATAGATGTATTTTCCTTCTGCGGTTTTACGCATAGTGTAAAGATATTTTAATCCGGAAATTTCTTTTATATCATACAGTTTCTGTTGCAATTCCTTATAATAAACTTTATTCATATCATCAGCTGTTTGTAACTGATCAAACTTCTCTGCGTCTACCTTATTTTCTACAGAACGAATAATCGATAAGGCAGATTGACCCATGGTATCTTCAACAGAAGATTTTGCTGTCTGATATGCGCTTATCCGCATTGCTGTTGAAAAAATTAAAACAAGACCCACACACAATAATACAATTTTTAACATTAGAGAATATCTAACTTTTTTCATTTGTTTCTTCCTTTCAGCGAACGTAAGTAATATTTTGACATACTTAATCCTTAGTCAAAGCGAATATTTTATTTTTCAATCCTAAATCTCCCGATTATACGAAGCTATTATAAATCTTTTTTCATATCATTTCTACAGTTCTAATAGCATCTTAATCATTTTTTAAGATAAATAGTTAGACGTCAAAAAACTGCGTCAGGCCATCTTTTGTTTTCACAAAGACCAGCCTAGCACAGTTCCTTTTTCCTTTGCAGCTTAAAGTTTCGCATGCTATTAACTTTTTACCTTCATTTCATGTAAATTAGTAATTACAGTCCCAACACTTTATTATGCCAGTAATAATGTATTGATCCCGGTATTTCCACATCTTCTCTTTCGTATCAGACGAAGCTTGCCGGTGTGCGTGCAAATTTCGCCATCATTATTGGAACATAATTAATTATAACATACTATATTTATTTTGCATCGTACAATTGTTGGTAATACCACCATGGAGTACTTAATTTAGAATACTGAGATAAACTTAATACAAACTTCCATAAATCTTAGTGCAAACTCCGTGAAAGATAGAATTCTTTTCAGAATTTTTTCTCCTAATTATAATTCGATATCATTTGTTAAAACGAAAGCTCATTCTTAATATAACTTAAGTACTCATTTACTAAGTTTATCTTCGTACATTGATATAACATACGAGCTCCAACCACATCCTCAATTTCATTAAAGATTAGATTCCCTTTCTCATCCACTAAAAAGTCTACTCCTACCAGATCAAATTCATATGCATTAATAATTTTTTGAACAAGCTCATTTTCTTCTGAGTTTAACTGATATTCACAGACCGTTCCTCCCAAAGAAAAATTGGATTTAAAGCCAAGGTTTGCTGTTCTAAGAATACATCCAAGAATCCTCTTTCCAAGAACGTATACACGTAAGTCTTGTTTCTTTCCTTCTATATATGGTTGAATAACAAAGTTATTTGCTTTAAGACTTAAAATCTTTGTTAAATCTTCTTGATATTCTTCATTTTCTATAAGAAATACTTCACTCCCACCGTGGCCATCAACCGATTTAACAATACAAGGTTTTGTTTCCATAGCTATTTTTCTAGATAAATTTTCTTTCTTTACAAACTCTGTTGGTATCACCTGGATATCTAATTTCATGGTTTCACGGTAGGTTCTTGCTTTGTCATTGCACATGGATGCAATGGAAGCTTTATTAAAAACTCTCGTACCCATAGCTTCCAAGTGTTCACTTAACAAAGGCCATATCGTACGAATGATTGCTGCTTTTGGTGGCTCTACTATTTTCTTAATTTCAGATAAAATTAAAGATCCTTCTTTTACGCCGATTTCTAAATTCTCTACTAGTTTTAATTCGATCTCTAGTCCCAAAGTTTTCCCTATTTCTTGATGTTCCTTAATGTACCATTCATTTTTCTTGGCGTCTGCTTCCTGATAGATCATCCAAATTAACATCTATGGTTCCTCTTTTCTAAAAGTATATAGTTAATAATCTGCTTTGCAGTGTCTACTCCAGTACAATCATAGATATTTTTAAAATGAGCATTGGAATTTACTTCACAAACGATTGGTTCCTCATGTTCACCAAATAATAAATCAACGCCTGCAAAAGTTAATCCGAGCCTCTTCGTACACTCAAGAGCAAGAGCTATTTGCTCATCTGTTGGTTGATAAGCTTTCATCTTACCACCATTGGAAATATTGGCCCGGAAATCTATCTCAGAATATCGATACATCGAAGCTACCACCTGATCTCCTACAACTTGTAACCGAATATCTCTACCTTCACTACTTTTGATAAATTCTTGAAATAGCATTGGCTTTGTACCAATTTGTTTCACTTTTTCTAGCAACTCATTCTCATCCTTTGCAAGATAAACCTGCGCCCCAAATGAGCCAAAACATTCTTTTATTACCAATGGATAATGAAGTTCTTTCTCAACCATAGTAAGAAAATCATAATCTGTATAACCGATATTTTCATAGGTCATTGGTGCTATAATTGTTTTTGGCATTGGTATCCCATACTGCTCTAGCGTAAGATGTGTCATTGATTTATCGTCACATAGTGCAATTGATTTCGAAGAATTGTAAACTGGTATTCCAAGGGTTTCAAGATAAGTGGCAAGCCTAACATCCTTATCCCAAAAAAGTACAAAATCAGGAAGTGTTTCGTGGTATTGTTTAAAAGCATCCACACCTCCTCTGCCTAAAAAAGCGAGACAATCTGCATTTGACATAAGTACCATCTCTATGTTAGCGGCTTTTGCTGCCTGAAACAACCAGTCAGTAAGTTCACTAAATTTCTTACTCATAAGAAAATGATTGGCAATTAACCATGCTTTCATAAAAACCTCCATTCCTTCTTAACTCCGCATTTAAATGCTATAGAACTCATTCTCACACTAAGCTCCATTTATATGAAGTTATTCACTATTTATTATCGTAAAAATGTATTCATTTATGTTATAACACATTATCTCAATAAAGCAATATAATTCTCCGCAGCTTTCTTCTTATTTATAATCTATGAAGGACAACGAATATCCTAGAGAACTATTTATATAATGATATAAACAGTTGAATTGTAATAAAGATTTCATAAAATCTTAAACCACATTTTTTATAACTTGGTATACTTACAAGTACAATAATATAGTTTATAACTGTGAACAAGATAAGTAAAAGTTCAAAGTTAAGCTTATGAAATGGAGAAAATTATATGAATAAAAAGAAATATATCTATGGTTTTATTTTAGGTTTCACATTAACTACTATTACAGCATGTTTCCCTAAAAAAGATGAGATAAATGTAACCCTACCGCATGATCAGGAATCTAACATCGATGAGAATCAAACATCTGATTTTGTTGAGAAACAAGTAGATACCTTGAGTATTATTGATGAGTTTCATAATCTCATCTCTGATGAATCTAGCATAAAAGAAATAACAGCTTTTATGAATAAGAAGATCGCTGATGCAACTGGGGAAGAAGTGTCAGAAATGATTCTCAAATTGGAAGAGTATCACATCAATCGAAGAGAACAAGAAGAGGAGAAATATTTAACTGAAGCATTACAAAAAGGACTCAATGCTATTCAAACATCAAATAGTGATATAAACCAAGTAGATTCTATAAAAGACGAAACGATTAAGGAATTAGTTATAGAGTTAAAAGAAAATGGCTATAAAATGGAAACAGTAGAAGGGTATTATTTTCCGGTTATCGATTATTCTTTTTACAAACAATTTAGTTCTCATGCATCGCCTGAAATGAAAGATTATATCAACATTATGACGGTAGAATCTGATTGCGTATTTTCAAAAGCTGAAATTTTAATGATTGGTTGGGATGAAGTAGTTAACCGTATTATTTCAATGGAAAAATTTCTAAATCAATATCCTGAATCCAAGAAAGCAGATTACATAAAACTGTTATATGACAATTATGTTTTTATCACATTATATGGTTTAAATAATCCGCCATTATTTGACTATGAATCAAAGAAAATGGATGAAGATGCTAAACAAGCATATGCAACCGCATTAACTCAAAGTGTTGATAGTGAATTCTTAAAATTATTAGGTGAGTTTATGGCATTAGTTGAAAAAAATGACTATACACTAACCGATGACGTAGAAAGTTTTAGAAAAGCAAATACAAGCAGTAATCTTAATGAAAACAATGAAATATCAAAAGATCCAAATCGATACCAAGTAGCAGGTATAGATGATGCGGATGAATTTGATGAAACATATGAACTACTTAGAATTGCTTTACGAGATAATGATCGGGATACTTTTGCAGATTATATTGCTTATCCTATCAAAGTAAGGATCAATGATAAAAAAACAGAGATTAAGAATAAAGATGAATTCATTAAGAACTTTGATGATATAATGAATGAGGATGTTAAAAATACTTTCCTAAATCAAAAATTAGATGAATTCTTTGTTAACTATCAAGGTATCATGGTCGGTAACGGTCAATTTTGGTTAAATCAAATAGAAGGTACAAAACATAAATTTAGTATATATGCCATAAATAATTAGAAAAAAAGCGTCTTGTTTGCCATTTCAAGACGCTTTTTTATATCTTCCAGCGATAGACATCAATAGAAAGTTAATATCCCTTTCTTCCATCACTATTCTTTTGCTTATTTCATTCATATACTTTTATACATATTCATCCACGTATTGTTCAAATTCTTCCATCGACATCAATATCTTTCTTGGCTTCGTACCCTCTTCTGGTCCTACAACTCCGGCATCGGATAACTGTTCCATGATTCTTGCTGCACGATTGAACCCAATCTTGTACACACGCTGTAGCATACCAATGGAGGCTTTATCTTTTTCAATAATAAATTTACCTGCTTCTAAAAAATATTCATCTCTATCATTTCCACCGCTTGCACCACCCGCAGCGGAAGAAACTTGAGCATTCTTAATTTTATCATTGATTTCTTCATTGTAAGTGACTTGATGATCTTGACTTTTTAGGAAATCAACAACAGCACTTACTTCCTTATCTGAAACAAAGGCACCTTGTACACGAACTGGTTTTGGATAACCCGATGGGAAGAACAACATATCACCCTTACCAAGAAGTTTCTCCGCTCCAGCGCCATCCAAAATCGTTCTGGAATCGATTGCAGAAGATACCGAGAATGCAATTCTTGATGGTACATTTGCCTTGATTAAACCAGTAATAACATTTACCGAAGGACGTTGAGTCGCTATGATAAGATGAAGGCCTGCTGCTTTTGACATCTGAGCTAAACGACAGATTGCATCTTCTACTTCACCAGGAGCTACCATCATAAGGTCTGCAAGCTCGTCTACAATAATAATAATCTGAGGGAGTTTCGTAAATGCTGGATCGTTAAGATGTTCAATCTCTGCTACTTTTTCATTATATCCCTTTAAATCTCTCACACCATATTCCGCAAACTTCTTATATCGATCTGTCATCTCCATAACAGCCCAATTTAGTGCCGCAGAAGCCTTCTTTGGATCTGTTACAACAGGAATTAATAGATGTGGAATTCCGTTATACACACTAAGCTCAACTACCTTAGGATCGACCATAATAAGTCTTACATCCGCTGGATTCGCTTTATATAATATGCTCATAATCAAAGTGTTAATACAAACCGATTTACCAGAACCCGTTGCACCAGCAATCAAAAGATGAGGCATCTTAGCAATATCCGTAACAACAGCCTGTCCACCGATGTCCTTTCCAACCGCAAATGCAATGTCGGACGGGTGACTGTTAAATTCTTTCGACTCAAGAAGTTCTCGTAACATAACGGCTGAGTTTTCTTTGTTAGGCACTTCAATACCAACCGCTGCCTTTCCTGGTATCGGAGCCTCGATACGTACGTCAGCTGCTGCTAAATTTAGCTTAATATCATCCGCTAACCCAGTAATCTTACTAACCTTAACACCCTGCTCTGGCTGTAATTCATATCTAGTTACAGCAGGACCACAGCTTATATTTGTAATTGTTACTCGAACACCAAAGCTCTCCAATGTTTTTTGTAACTTCATAGCAGTTTCTTTTAAGTCTTTATCCGTCATACCTCTTTGATTTGCCTTCGGTTTACCTAGCAAATCAATTGGAGGAAATTCATACTTTTTCTGGAGCTCCAGTTTTTGATCTACGGTTAATACATCTTCTGTAACACTCGCTGCCTTTACTTCCTTAGAATTTGCCTTATTATCATGATTTTCCTCAGCCACATGAGGGGATGGATCAAAGGAAGAGTCTGTCGTGCCATCTTTTATCTTCGAATCTTCCTTCATATTTTGATCTTTCGTTTCTTTAGAGACATCATCCTTGTAAAGCTCCACATTTGCGTTAAGTGGCTTAATGCTTTTTACTTCATAAGAAGTGTTATTTTCCACCTCATTAACATCTTCATTCTGGCCAAACTTACGATTTAACTCATCTTCATAAATTGAGTTAACTTCTTTTAGCATATCCTCCGATGGAGAGAAATTAATTTCCGAATTTAGTCCATCATTTTGATCTGACTTGATTTCAGTCATTTCAAACATGGAAATTGGTTCTTCTACTACTTCCTTCTTCTGATTTTGCTTTTTATCCTTACCCCTACGCTTAAGTTCCTCTAAAAAATTAACTGGACCATCATCGATCTCATCATGAAGATCATCCTCGTCCTCATTCTCATCAAAAAAGGATTTCACTTTCTCAGTTGCTTGCTTTTGTAGATTAACAATTCTAGGTTTTCTACGTTCCTCTCCGTAAGTTTCATCCTCCATATCAAGCTGTTTAAATTCTTTTGCATAACTATCTCTCATCTGGCGATGATCATTTAATTTTTGTTCTCCTTTTTCTCTCATTAATGTTAACAGCGCTTTCCCTGTAATGAAAATGAAACACAAAAGGAGCATCACAATCAGAATAATAACAGATGCTATTGTACCAAACAGTGGGCATAAGATAGATACTAGTGTCCCTCCAACAAGGCCACCACCGTTATAGTTCTTTGAACTTTGAATATAATAATCAAAGTATTTCATTTTATCATTGTAACCCTCTAACAATTGAATCAACGAGGTTAACGTAAAGATTAGTACAATACTTCCAACTATTTTCCTTCGAGCTATTACGCTACCTCGATTCGAGACCGCAAAAGCAACAAAGAAGAATAGAGCAAACGGGAATACATATGTAAAATGACCTAGCATACCAAAGAAAAATTTCTTAATTTGTTGACCAACAGGGCCACACAAATCAAAATTACTTAACAGAAGCAAAAATGATGTTAACGCAGTAATAATTAGAACAACTTCATCACGAATCGATTCATTTTCTACTAGATATTCTTGTACCTGTCTATTTCTTTGAGTTTTTGAGGATCGGCTCCCAGTTTGCTTTCCCTTCGTCTGATTCGTTCGCTGTGAATTACTCGTCTTTGGTTTTGACGAAGCTTGCCTTTGTGACTGTTTAGAACGAGTTCCTGTTTGTTTTGAAGCCATATTAATCCTCCTTTTTTCTTAATTTTTTATTTACATACTATTTTGTCTATATTGATAAAAACAATGATACTAGATAATATCCCAATACCAAAAAACAATAGACCGCACGAAACACGAGCGCCCTATTGCTTTCCCTAGGATTGTTAATACACTCCTAAAATTATTATAACTTTAATTAGTTTATCTTGCAAGTAAGAAATACCCTGCCACTATAATACCAAGAACAATTCGATACCAACCAAATACCTTGAAGTTGTTCTTTTTGATATAGCCCATTAAGAACTTAATTGAAATAATTGATACAATAAATGCAGTTAACATACCGGTGATTAAAGCAACTATTTCAGCACCAGTAAACGTAAATCCGAATTTTAATAATTTAAGAAAACTTGCACCAAACATTGTTGGAATCGCTAAGAAAAAAGTAAATTCTGCAGCTACATAACGAGAAGCTCCAAGTAACATTGCTCCAATAATTGTAGCACCAGATCTTGATGTACCAGGAATCATTGCGAGAATTTGGAATAAACCAATCATAAACGCCATCTGGTATGTAATGTCGGATAACTTTGCAACCTTAGGCTGCTTTCCAGCATTGCGATTTTCAATGACAATGAATAAAATACCGTATAAGATTAAGGTGGTAGCGATTGTTTGAGGATTAAAGAATAACTCTTCTATCTTCGAGTCAAATGGTATCATCACGATTCCAGGAATACAAGCTACAACTATTTTAAACCATAAAGTAAATGTATCTTTTTTAATATAGTTTTTCTCTTCCTTTGAGAATGGCCATAGTTTCTTAAAAAATAATACTACGACTGCAAGAATTGCGCCTAACTGTATTACTACATTAAACATAGACATAAAATCTTTACTTAAATTTACTTTTAGAAATTCATCTACTAACAGTAAATGACCGGTACTACTAATTGGCAGCCATTCTGTGATTCCTTCGACAATACCAAGAAATATGACCTTTAATAATTCAATAAAATCCATTGTTCTTCTCCAATCTGATTACTTAATCTATGATATTCTAACATATTGAGTACTGTAAAACAAGAAAGATTATCTATTTTAAGAAAAAGCTGTAGCATAGCTTTTTTATATTTTGACATGATAGAGAAGGAATCTACAAGAAAAAGCAGGCTTCGCGAACTTTTCCTTGTCACGAATAAAAACTGACAATAAGAGCTTCCTATTGTCAGTTCATTTCATAGCCATCTATCTATTACTATTTTTTTCTTCTATCATTTGATGTAGTTTTGCAATCGCTTGACGAATACCACCAACCTCATTAATAATGCCTTCTTTTACTGCTTCATCACCTACAAGTATCGTTCCAAGGTCTTTTGATAGCATTCCAGTATTTAGCATCAACTGTTCTAACTTTTCTTGTTCAATCCTTGAGTGACTAGAAACAAAACCTACAATTCTGTCTTGAATTAACTTAAAGTAATCATAAGTCTGTGGTGCTCCTATTACCATCCCTGACATTCTAACCGGATGTACAATCATCGTCCCAGTTGGAACAATAAAGGAATAATCAGTTGCAACTGCAAGCGGTACACCAATTGAATGACTATCCCCTATCACAAGGGAAACCGTTGGCTTACTTAAAGAGGCTATCATTTCCGCAAGTGCTAATCCACAGGAAACATCCCCACCAACTGTATTAATTAAAATAAGTAGTCCATCCGTTTCTGTATCATCTTCAATCGTAGCAAGCTGAGGTAATACGTGCTCATATTTGGTAGTTTTAGTATTTTGGGATAAACTTTCATGCCCTTCGATTTCTCCTATAATAGATAACAGATGAATCTTATGATTCTTCCCATTATCCTCTAAGGTGGCTTGACCATATTCATCAATTTTTTGATCTTTTAGTTTCTCATTTTCTTTCTTTAAATTTTCCTCGTCTAGTTTTTCCTTCTTAATGTTTTCCTTCTTAATATTCTCCTTCCCCTGCTTATCCCCTGTGGGTGATTTTGGGGGTGTATTGTTAACATCATCCTTTTTTGCTGTTTCACTATCTACTTCTTTATTTGCTGCTTTATCTGCTGCTTTATCTGCTTCTTGGTCTGTAGCTTTATCAATTGCATTATTTGCTACCGTACCTTTTTCTCTAGCTGCTTCGTTATTTGTTGCCTTATCAATCTCATTATCTGTTACTGTATTTGTTGCTTTCTGATTCTCTGAACTTAACTTGTCTATAGAACTTTCTTTTAAAGAATTCATGTTAACCGTATCTTTTACGGATTCACTATTTTCTGCTTGGATTTTTTGCTCACTATCATATAAGATAAAATTCACATCACTCATTTAAGTACACCTCTTTCAAAATGCATTTCTTAAATATTGTTTGGTGATTTGAATCTTTCTATGCACCGTTAGCCAGAATAAAACAAACTAATAGAAACTAACTTACAACGGTATAGTTGGTATATGCATCTCTTGCTTTCTTTAAACTACTCTAAATAACTATTCTAGATATCTACATATCAACTCTAAATATCTAAATATCAACTCTAAATATCTAGATATAAAAATAGCTCTACCTTAGTATGAGCATAATCATAAAATATCGCTTCACACTTTAGATAGAGCTAAACATTTAAATATATATTTTGAATAAGATAATATTGTAATATATCTTTTTACATACTTAAATCATGAAATGCAATAAGATATGTATACATTGAAATGCTTAGAGTTGGGAGTTTTCTTCTCTCTTTTAGATAAAACAAATCATTTACCATGAAATATATGAGTCATTTATAAAAAAGTATGAATCTTCTTTTACTCCACACAATCAAGGGCTTGATTTATATCCGCAATAATATCTTCAACATCTTCAATTCCAATACTCATACGAATCAAATCAGCACTAACACCTGCAGAAATTAACTGTTCATCAGATAATTGGCGGTGTGTAGTACTAGCAGGATGAAGGACAGAAGTTCTTGCGTCTGCGACATGAACTACGATAGCTGCTAATTTAAGATGATCCATAAATTTCATTGCCGCTTCTCTTCCTCCACGCACACCGAAGGAAATTACACCACTGGTACCATTTGGCATATACTCTTTTGCAAGAGAATAATACTTATTTCCTTCTAACAAAGGATAGTTAACCCATGTTATCTTATCATTCTCAGAAAGCCATTTTGCTACGATAAGAGCATTCTCACAATGACGTTTCACTCGGAGATGTAATGTTTCTAGTCCAAGGTTTAATAAAAATGCATTGTTTGGCGAAGGCATTACGCCCATATCTCTCATCAACTGAGTTCTTGCTTTCGTGATAAATGCAGCTTTACCCGCAAATTCTGTATAAATCACCCCATGATAGGACTCATCTGGTGTTGTTAATCCTAGGAATTTACCATTATCCCAGTCAAAGTTACCGCCATCAACAATAACTCCACCCAAAGCTGTCGCATGCCCATCCATATATTTAGAAGTAGAATGAATAACGATGTTGGCACCAAATTCCAATGGCCTGCAATTAATTGGTGTTGCAAAAGTATTATCAATAAATAATGGCACTCCGTTTCTATGCGCTACTTCAGCCCACATCTTAATGTCAATTACAACTAAGGAAGGATTCGCTAAGGTCTCTGCAAAATAAAGTTTTGTATTTTCCTTTACAGCCGCTTCTAACTCTTCCTTTGTAGCATCCGGATTTACAAAAGTTACTTCTATTCCTAATTTCTTTAATGTAACTGCAAGAAGATTCGTAGTACCACCATAGATAGCACTTGAGGATATTATGTGATCTCCGGCATTACAAATATTTAGTAATGCAAGCAACGTAGCGGATTGGCCTGAAGAAGTACACATTGCTCCAATACCACCTTCTAAAGCTGCGATTTTCTTTTCTACACAATCAACCGTTGGATTTGCAAGTCTCGTATAGAAAAACCCCTCCTCTTGTAAATCAAAGAGTTTTCCTACCGTATCGGCAGAATCGTATTTAAATGTTGTACTTTGATAAATTGGCAGCACTCTTGGTTCACCATTTTTTGGTATGTATCCTGATTGAACACATATCGTAGATAACTTATTATACTCCATATCATAATCCTCCTTTATGTAAGACGGTGCTTAAAATAGTCACTACCCTTACAGTGACACGACAGCAGCTACGCTGCTATCTCAGTGGATACTTGAACACCCACTGAGATGAAGATGTCTCCCGCTTTCTCTCCGCTAAGAAGCGGGAGGGACATCTTCTGTAAAGTTATAGTATCAAAAGACTATGCTTTTGTATTAGTACTTTTGAGAAATAAATTCTGGTACTCTTTTTTTAACGCCCGGAAACTAACTCCACTCTCCGCACCAATTACACACAAACTCGCCGAGCTATCTCCCCATACTTTATTTGCAAAACGATTAATATCCTCAGCAGATAACCGATTTAGTTCTTCGATAACCTCGTCTAAAGTTTTCACATAACCACGAACTAAAACACTTTTTGCATTGGAGTTCATACGTGCTTTTGCACTTTCACTGCCTAAAATAAACTCTGTCTTTACTTGAGCTTTGTGAGTATCAAGTTCTTCTATCGTAATTGGTGTTGCCAAAAACTCATCCATTACCAGTTTGGTTTCACGTAGCACACGAAAAGCCTGCTGCGGATTTACTGTAATATCCAAATGAAACAGACCTGCTTTTTCAAATGAACTTCCATAGGTATAGATGGAATATACTAAGGATAATTCTTCACGTATTCGTTGAAATAGCCTAGAGTTATTACTTCCACCAAGCATTGAATTTACAACTGCAAATACAACGGACTCATCCGAACCAAGAGGTATGGATGGGTACGCAAGGTTGATATGTAATTGCTCATTGTCTTTGTGCCTATGACAGAAACAGGTATGATAGCTTGGAATCTCATCCTGTTTCTGTTGATACTTTTCTTCGTATGGAGCTAATAAAAGCTCCTCCTTCTTTTTCTTAAGTAAAGTAAGTGAGTTTAATGCTTTCGGATTCGTACCACGAATTCCTCCGAAGCACCTTTCTAACTGATTCATTAATTCATTTTCCGAAAAATTGCCTGCTACCGATATGACTATGTTTTCGGCTACATAATGTTTTTCCATAAAATCAATCAGTTGTCTTCTTTTAAAAGAGCGTACATTTTTCTTATAGCCTGAGATGATATAACCAAGTGGATGATCTTTAAATACATTCTGCTGTAAAATCTCATGTACCATATCATCTGCTGAGTCCTCATACATATCGATCTCTTCATAGATTACTCGTTTTTCTTTTCTTAAATCCTCTTCTGATAGCAAAGAATTGCATAACATATCTGCAACTAACTCAACTAATATCGGAAGACTTTCTGTAATTGTCGTACCATAATAGCAAGTTTGTTCCTTGCTGGTAAAAGCATTGACATCGTCTCCGATGGATGCAATAATATCTGCGATCTCTTTTGCTGATTTTGATTTCGTGCCTTTAAACAGCATATGTTCAATCATATGTGAGATTCCGTTGTTTTCCTTATTCTCTTTTGCGGAACCAACGCGAATCCATACACCAAAGGAGACAGTCCTAAGATAGGAAAGCTCCTCGGTGACTACTTTTATTCCATTTTTTAATACATTTACTTTAACCATAATTAACCCCATTCCTGTGCATCTTAAGTTTGTGCTTAGGATTACGCTAGCACAAGCTTCCTGAGCGAATGATTTATCCTTCACTCTTGGCTCTCAGGATGGCTGCAATCTGTTGCACACATAAATGTAGTGTAACAAATCCATTTGGAAATGACAAGATAAATCCTTATGAATTTAAGCAGTTTCTACCGCATTACGATCCGTTCTTAGGGTCATTAATTTATCTCCATGAGAGATATAACTAAATCGCTTCACTAATAATAGCTGCCCCTCCTGATAAGATGAGAGTTCCATTTTCATCTGATATATACGGTTTCCCTTACGTATTAATCCTTGAGTAAATTGACATAACTGTTCTCCCATACCGATGTAAGCACCTTGTGCAGTCTTCATTGTGAATACCTCGGTTTGTAGAATTTCATCCTCTTTTAATACCGATAATAGAACTTCTACACCAGTGTCAGATTGAATAGATACCATGTTTGGATTTTCGGACTTCCACGAGATTCGTCCATTAATGGGAGCATAGACTTTATCATCCGAAGGTGCAATAATAACCCCTGGGTAATCTAAGGCACTTTCCATGGCATCCATAACATTTTCCGCAACATCACCCATTTCCCCATTACAAGGGCTATATATCATAAACATTTTATTCTTTCGCTCATTTTCCATTTTCTTAAGTATCTCATCCTCTTCCTGTTCTTTTTTCTCTTTCCACATGGATTCTTCTGCTACTCGGTCTGGATGAGTACGACGATGGGATACCCTTGCTCCATCTAAATGCTGATTTCCTGATGCATTACCTGTATCTAAAGTAGTAACAGGCGTTATTTTTTTTGTTTGACCATCATTTCCTTGGACATTCTTCACTATCTTTTTCTTTGCTGGCAGGTCTTTCATTTTCCTGCTCTTTTGTTCCCTTTTGCTATGATGATTCGTATGCCTCTTCCTATATACAAGAAAAGCGATTATCATTATAACTAGAACTGCTAGAGAAATACTTCCAACCCATATTGCTATATAATCATACTGTGTCATAATTATCCTCATTTCTTTTCTGTTTTTATATTATCAAGCTTGTAGTTACGGCACTGACCTGACGTAAACTTGCTGTGTGAAAGATTAACCTTTCCTACTTATTTTATGAATAATATTCATCTTCTAATTAAATGATAACTTCCTCTGTTTAAAGAGCGTATGGCAATAGTATTCCATTTTAATGGTATTTCATACAAAAATATGTAGCTTGTATTTTTATTGATATATTTTCTTTCAATAGTTATAATGGAATTGATAATGTAAAAATCAACCAAAACAGGATTTGAAGAGGATATCAAAGAAAATGTTTTTCATCACTAATTGTGCCGCCAACGAAGGCGTCGTAATGGAGATTAAAATGAAAAAAAGAATAAAAAGAGAGCTCAAAAACCTAGTTATTAAGATTGTGGTATATCTTGGTGTACTCTTTATATTAAGCTTTATATTTAAAACAGAGTTGTCTAAAAGTTCGATTTTTGTTTATTTAATTACAATCGTTTTATCAACCATCATCTTTAGGATTGTATTAGGCAAGGATGATGAGTAAAAGTAGAGTATAAAGACTGTCACGACCGATGGATCCGCTTTACTAGATACATACAGCGCAGCAAAAAAGAGGAATCAGCAAGCTGACTCCTCTTTTTTGTCTCTGTCATAATACATATGATCGGAAATAAAAACGTGTTCCGATAATCAGATAGTCGGTGCAAAAAACTCACCTTT
This sequence comes from Lachnoclostridium sp., assembly GCF_031997925.1. NCBI lineage: Bacteria > Bacillati > Bacillota > Clostridia > Lachnospirales > Lachnospiraceae > Lachnoclostridium > Lachnoclostridium sp. The sequence continues at coordinate 40,536 of NZ_DAMADT010000027.1, forward strand.
TATCAGACGTTTATAAAACAAACTTCTGATAAGTTATATTATTAATCTTCTTTATAATCCTTAATACTAAAGCTAATACGGCCCATCTTATCCTTACCAAGGCATACTACTTTAACAACATCTCCTAAGGTTAACACATCTTCAACGTGATTGATTCTTTCTTTGCTAATCTTAGAGATATGAACCATACCTTCTTTACCAGGAGCAAATTCAAGGAATGCACCGAATTCTTTGATGCTGATAACCTTACCTTCAAATACCTGACCTTCTTCAAACTCAGTTACGATAGTACGAATCATATTGATTGCCTTATCCATCATATCCTTGTCTGTTCCACAAACGGATACTGCACCCTCATCATTAATGTCAATCTTAACACCTGTCTGCTCAATGATTGCATTAATTGTCTTACCTCTCTGACCAACAACATCACCAATCTTTTGAGGATCGATTTGAATCTGGATAATCTTAGGCGCATACTTACCAACTTCTGCTCTTGGCTCAGCGATTACTGGAGTCATGATTTCATTGATAATATATTCTCTTGCTTCCTTGGTTGTCTTAATCGCTTCTTCGATGATTGCTCTTGTTAAGCCATGAATCTTAATATCCATCTGAATTGCAGTGATACCATCATGAGTACCAGCAACCTTAAAGTCCATATCGCCAAAGAAATCTTCAAGACCTTGAATATCTGTTAACACTAAATAATCATCATCTGTATCACCAGTTACCAAACCACAAGAAATACCAGCAACCTGTTTCTTAATTGGTACACCAGCTGCCATCAAGGATAAGGTTGAAGCACAAACACTCGCCTGAGAAGTTGAACCGTTAGATTCCATAGTCTCAGATACAGTACGGATTGCATATGGAAACTCTGCTTCACTTGGAAGAACAGGTACTAATGCTCGTTCTGCTAATGCACCATGACCGATTTCACGACGTCCTGGTCCTCTAGATGGCTTTGTCTCACCAACGGAATAGGATGGGAAATTGTAGTGATGCATATATCTCTTACTTTTTTCAGCTTCATCAAGACCATCTAATTTCTGTGCCTCTGATAAAGGAGCTAACGTAGTTACTGTTAATATCTGAGTTTGACCACGTGTAAACATACCGCTACCGTGTACTCTAGGAAGTAAATCTACTTCCGCTGCAAGACGACGAATCTGGTGGATTTCTCTACCGTCTGGACGCTTGTGATCTTTTAAGATCATCTTACGAACTGTCTTCTTCTGATATTTATAAACTGCTTCATCAATTAAAGAAAGCCAATCTGGATTACTTTCTTCAAAGATTTCAGCTAACTTATTCTTAATCTCACGGATATTTTCTTCTCTAACCTGTTTCACATCAGTAAATACTGCTTCTTCCATCTGTTCTGGAGTAACAACCTCTTTGATTGCTTCAAACATCTCTTCTGGAATTTCGCAGCTAATATAGCCATGTTTTTCTTTTCCAAATTCAGCAACAATCTTATCAATAAACTGAATTACTTCCTGATTTACCTCATGAGCAGCAAAGATAGCTTCTAGCATCTTATCTTCTGGTACTTCATTTGCACCTGCTTCAATCATGATAACTTTATCTCTTGTTGAAGCTACTGTTAATGCAAGATCAGATACAGCTTTCTCGGTAGCTGTTGGATTAAATACAAGCTTACCATCTACAAGACCAACTTGAGTTGTTGCACATGGTCCATCGAATGGAATATCAGAAATTGCTACAGAAATAGCAGAGCCAAGCATTGCCGTTAACTCTGGGCTACAATCTGGGTCTACAGACATTACAAGGTTGTTTAATGTAACGTCATTACGATAATCTTTTGGGAACAAAGGTCTCATTGGACGGTCAATAACACGAGAAGTTAAAATTGCATTTTCACTTGCTTTACCTTCTCTCTTATTAAATCCACCTGGTATCTTACCGACTGCATATAATTTTTCTTCATACTCTACACTTAATGGGAAGAAATCGATTCCTTCTCTTGGCTTATCAGATGCTGTAGCTGTAGATAATACTACGGTATCGCCATAATGCATAAATGCAGCGCCATTTGCTTGCGCTGCAACTCTACCAACATCAACACTTAATGTTCTGCCGGCAAGTTCCATGGAAAAACTTTTGTACATATTGTAATCTCCTTTAATTATTATATGAGAACTATTGTCCTCTTGTGGAGATTCCGAAACAACTGAAAACATCACTACACTCCATCAGAAACAGGAAGTAATGGTTTTTTCAGAAGTCTCGGGAAATATCTCCACTTTACTCTATCAATGGGTTAAGTATATCTATCCATAGGATAACCCACTTCTTTTAATTATAACACTCCACCCATTAAATTGCTACTAAAATATATCTTGATTTCACTGTAAACACTGTTTTGCACAAAAATTCAGTATGTCCCGCTGATAAATAATCAAGGGGTTTGAATATATAAGGTGAACTAAGTTTTTTATACTGTTTCAGGTGTGAAAATGCCATATACGCAAGCACACTAAAAAAAACTATTTTAATATTTTAATAATGAATGGCAAATCTAGTTTTTGTAGTTGCTTTCCCTTTTGAAGCAAAGTAATAATAGTTCCTGAAATACCATAAACTTATCAAAGTCCTTCCTTATACTCACTAGGTGCCATGCCTGTTTCATTTTTGAATACCCTACTAAAATATCGGTAATCCTTATAACCACATATTTCACTAATCTCATTGATTGTTAATTCTTTATTACTTTCCATAATTGAAATAGCCATTTTCATTTTTTTCTCTGTAATATATTTATTCATTGGCATACCTTTCTTTTTCTTAAACAAGCGTGAAAGGTATGCATAATTATATCCAAATTTATCAGCAACCTGTTCAAGACTTTCAATTTCTAAATAAGCTGTATCCACAAATTCACAAATCTGATCTTCTATTTTTTGTTCCTGCCAATTTTCAATATATCTACCAAATTTCTTAAATACTGTCATCAGATTTTTAACCAAATCGTTTGCTGTAAGTGAAACACCAATTTTTTTAAGAAGCTCCTCCTGTAGATTCTGTATAATCTCCAAATCATACTTTTGCTTACTAAATTCAAGTAATCTTAGCATGTATATTGATACCTTTTCCACACTATCCTGGGTAGCTTGGTTATGAATCATATAAATTAATATACAATTAATATCCTCAAGGAACTGCTGCATATTCCCATGCTTCAGATAGGATTTTACATATTCCTTCAGTTTCATTTTTACGATTTCAATAATTTCACTATTTACGTAATCCTTTTCTCGTTCCAAAATGTAAATCTGATTTTGTTCAATCTTTAACTGATGCTTCAGCAAATTCCGAAGTTGTTTTGTTATTCCCCATATTTCCTCACGTGGTATCTGATTCTGGGAATATACAATATGGATTGTCACTTCCGCAAGAAATTCCGACAGCCGCTGGTTTATTTTTTTTAATACCTTTTCAATCTCAACCTGAGACTTTTCATACTTAAGGACTAATACCTTTTGATTAAAAACATGTTCATCTGACAAGTACCATGGGCAACCTTCCGGAACTGCCTTTTCCACAATCTCCTTCCACGGAATCTTGCCCAATAAAGCGTCATAGAACTGGATAACCTCTTCTTCTGTTGCATCATAAACTAAATTGCCTATACATAACAAACCAATCTGATAGTAGCTAGCATCATACTGCTCCATATTATAAAAATCCGAATATATAATTTTTCGTTCCATGGAATGAGTCACAGACACAATACTTTTTCTAATATCGTATAAAATCTCTGCTAAGGAATCCTTTTCAACTGGCTTTAATATATAATTAAAAACTCCATATTTTATGGCCTGCTGTGCATAGGAGAAATCAGAAAAACCACTAACAATAACAACAATTACTCCTGGGTAAAACTGATGAAGCTGATGGGCTAGTTCCATACCATCCATGGTAGGCATACAAATATCTGTGAATATTACCCGTGGATTATGAATACGAATTAGCTCTAAGGCTTCCTTGCCGTTTCCAGCCATTCCAACCACTTCAAATAAAGAATCTGCTTCTTCTATTTTACTAGCAATATTCTTTCCAATTATAATTTCGTCCTCCACGACTAACACCTTAATTTTTTTCAACCTGTCATCACCTTTTTTTCATCCTCTTCTTTTGGCAATACTCCCCCTATTTTTACATATCCGTCCTTAAATGGCTTTATTTCAAAAATAAACGCATCCTTTAAAAATAATTTTAAACGAACGTATACATTTACCAGTCCTATTCCATCAATCTGCGCAGACAGGGACTGCACGCCCAAAGCGCTATTCTTACATTTTTTCATAATTTCATCAGCCTTTTCCTTTGAAAATCCATTACCATTATCATAAACAATAATGTACCACTCTGTCTGCGATATAACCCCCTCCACTTTAATACAAGGATGATTCCGATTGCAATATTTAAATGAATTCTCCACCAAAGGTTGAATGGACAGCTTGGGAAGCTTAACCTGTAGTATTTCTAGTGGAATATCTATGTTAATCTGAGCATTAGGAAATCTTTTCTTCATGATTTTTACATAATGCTCTATATGTAGCATTTCCTCATATAATACTACTCCTCCACTCTCCTCTGAGGCGATATAACGAAACATCCCAGTAAGATTCTGGCATATCTCTGCAATATCATCATTTCCGGACTCCTCCGCCAGGGATCCTATCATCGTAAGGGTATTAAACAGAAAATGTGGTTGCATCTGAGCCTGTAGCGCTAACAGCTTAGAATGTGTTTCAAAATCCTTAAGAACAATAATACTTCTTAACGACTCTTGCAATTTATTTGTTAATTCCGATATACTAAGGGACAAGTAATCGATCTCCCAAATGTCAAATTCCTCTTTCTGATAAGTTGATTCGTTTTTGAGATCTATCTTCTCCAAATCTGTGCAAATCTTTTTTATCGGGCTTGATAACTCATTCGAAATACGATAATTAACCATTACAATAATACTTCCCATTACAATGCTAAAAGCTACAGCACAAAATAAGAATCTACTTAGATGGTCATAATATTTTGATATAGAGATTCTATATACAATTCTTATACCTAATTGAGGAATTCTATCTAACATAATAATACTATTACCATAAATGGCTTTCTTCCCAGGCATGAGTCCCTGGATTTCTTCATATGGGATGTCGCCTTTCCCATAGAACAGTGTATCATCACTTCCATACACCGATATGATTAAGGGATTTTTTGCATTTTCACCCAGCAAGGCATCGATTTGTCTATCGAAATCGGCAGCACTCATCTGAATTTCCAAAATCCCTTCTCCCTTACCCAGAACATTCAATGCACTTATATTTCTAGCAAGTACAATCATTTCTGTATTCTTCATACCTTTATCATAAATCCATGTGTTTAACAGGTATTCATTCTGCTTTACTCTTTTTATAAATGGTCTGCCATCTCTTACATAATCCTGATACAAATTAGGCGTTTCTTTTTGAATAGCGCCAATATAATAATTCTCTCCCATCCAGATGTAATAGCCCGAATCCGTAGCTACACCAACATTATATTTTTTCTGAATCATCTTATTTGCCTTCAGATATAAATTAGAGAACAAGGTAGTTGTCTGTTTTCCCTCCTTATAACAGTGCGGCAATTCTACAAGAATCCCCTTGGAAAAATCAGTTGAGTTTACTAATGCCCTTGAAAAATCGTTCATGTCATCCATATAGCTTTTTATATTGGCACTAATGTTAGTTTTCATCTGTTCCTGCGTTAAAACAATTGTTTCATTTATTTGTGTGACAAAATACCAGAGTGCGACTAAAATCATAATGATCATACAACCAACAAACCATATAGTATATGTATGAAAAAGCTTTTTTACTATAAATTCTTTCTTCATGGTGGCAATCCTTTCCCTATGATATTCACAGGTATTTCATCATCACTTATATAGTTAGAAAACACGGATTTTCACCAAGTTTTCTTACTGCTATTCTACCTCTTTATAATAGTAATAACAAGTTTTATATTCCAATTCTTTCCATTTTTGCCTGTTTGAAATTGTTTTTAAACTCCTTATGTAGTGGATTTAATGATCGCTTTCTTTTAAAGTTGCTTCCACAGGTTCCACAGGAAAGTCCCCCGCTTACTGAGGCGGGGGACTTTCCTGTGAGGCTTAAATAATCAACCCTTAACGGCTCCCGATACCATTCCTGCGATAATGTACTTTTGTCCACACAAATAAATAACAACAATAGGTAAAATGGCATATAAAATGGTTACGCTTACTAAATTCCAGCTAGCAGTAAATGTTCCATAAAAGTTATATACCTGTTGCACAATCACAGCCTTATCAGGATCCGGCAAAACATAAAGCGGCACCGTAAAATCATTCCAAGTATTTAAAAAATTAATCATGGCTACAGTCCCTGTAGCCGGCTTAAGCAATGGGAAAATTACCTGAAAGAATACGCGAAAAGCACCTGCTCCATCAATAACTGCTGCCTCATCTAATTCCTTTGGTATTCCAGTAATAAAACCATAGTACAGGAAAATACTCATTGGTAGAATAAGCGCAATATAAAGTAAAATTACTCCCCACAGACTGTTATAAAGGTGTAACACCCTAAGCACCTTAACAATAGTAACCATACTAACTGGAAACATCAGACCCAATGCGAAATATGTATACAATGCTTTATTTAATTTTGATCTATCGCGATTCAGTACATAAGCTGCCGGGGCAGAAATAAAAACACTGATTGCAACACTGGTAACACTAATGAACAAACTATTCTTATAGGAATTTAAAATATTACCCGTTTTCCATACCTCTTTAAAATTTTCAAAATGTAGCTGTTTTGGTATTGTTAATGACATGGTAATGGCTTCTGTTTTTGTTTTAAAAGCATTAAATATAACAATTAAAAAAGGAACAATTACCACAAGCGATAAAAGCCAGAATCCCAAACCCTTTATGAAATATATTGTTCTTTTCTTTTTTGAACGCATCTCTTTCCTCCCCTCAATCATTATTATCCTTAATCTGTAATACAATTACTCCAAAAATAGCTGTTATAATAAATACAATTACTCCGTAAGCTGCTGACATTCCATAAAGACCCTTTCCAAATTCCTTAAATACAAAAGTATTTATTAGTTCTGTAGCACCTGCTGGTCCACCTCCCGTTAAAACAAAAACAATATCAAAGGCTTTTAATCCCTGAGAAAGATTTAATAGCAGGTTAATAATAAAGGAAGGAATAATACGTGGAACTGTGATGTATAAGATTTCCTGAAATTTTGTAGCTCCATCCACGCTTGCTGCCTCATAATAGCTTTTATCAATAAACTGAAGTCCCGCCAGATAAATTACCATATTAAACCCAACCTGTTTCCAGACTTCAACAAACATGGCTGTATTAAGAGCCGTTCCTTTCGTAGTAAGCCAGGCAACAGAAACATTTCCGAATCCAATCATTTGCAACAACTGATTAAAAAAGCCATTCTTCATAAAAATAGTACCAAACATCAAGCCTATAATTAGCGGAGACAGCATCGCCGGTAAAAAGAAAATTGCCCGCAGTATATTTTTTGTCTTAAGTCCTTCGTTAAATGCTAAAGCTAGAAGAAAACCAATAATATTCTTAAAAATTGTGGTTACACATGCATAATAAATGGTCCTTAGTATTACCTTGGTCAATTCTTTGTTTTGAAAAATCTTTTTATAATTGGACAATCCATTATAGGTTGCAGTTTCTCCTGTAATTTTAATGGCATTCCAATCTGTAAAAGAAAAAATAATGTTTAACACCACTGGTACAATAAACAATATGGTATACATTAGTACTGCCGGAACCGTAAAATATCCCTTGTAAATCTTCTTTTCATGCATACTATTTCTCCTCTTCTTTTTTCTTTCTATATAAGTTGAACTTTAGTTTTCTACTTATATATCCCTCCGTCCGTGTTCTAACCCCTTCGCTCTTAGACATCTTCATGTGCACTTTTTTGACATAATTTAAGCAAAAAAAAGGGTATGAAGTTAAGATGTTACCTTTCTACTCCATACACCTCTTTTTACTTAATGATATATTAATATACTATTTCGCTATATCAAACATTTCTGCTCTGTAAGCATCTACATTTGCAATAAAATCTTCTACCGTAACAGTACCTGTTGAAAATCCCTGTAAATACTGATATACATTTGGATCCCAATATAATACATTTTTAATAAACATTACCTCCGGAATAGCTGCTGTATTTTTTAACATTTCTGTAGTTGCTGTTGTTGCGTTTACACTCTCAACATTCTTAAATGAAGATGTTACAAGATCTGTTCTGGCGCTATAGTATTTTTCCAGATTTTCATCTTTTGCAAGGAAGGATAACAGTTCTTTACTTGCTTCAATATAATCACTATTTTTATTGATATATTTAGCGATACCACCGCCGTTTGATACTCCAATTTTATTATCCAGTAATGGCACCGAGAACATTCCCCATTCGTCTGTACTTCCATTTGCCTTAAGTTCTGCCGCATATGCGGAATAAGTAAACATCATGGCAACTTCACGATTCTGTAATGCTGGGTAACTACCAAACCAGTCTTCTGCCTGACCATCATTTGTGTAGTTTGTTGTATCTGCAAATAAACTCTTAATTTGTTCCAATCCAGTTTTAAAGCTTGTGATATCTGCAAATTTATTTTCTTTTCCAGCATTAAGATATTCTATGTAATCTGCTTTTTCCGCACTAATTGCAGGGGTTAATCCGTAAACCCAAGATTGTGTATGCCATACACCATTAATACCTTCGTATAAAGGTGTAATACCCTCTGCTTTAATTGTATTGCAAAGATTCATGAATTCAGCCCAGCTGCCTGGGATTTTCCAGCCTTTTTCATTAAACAGAGTCTTGTTATAAAGAATACCTTCGTAATCAACTCCCCATGTACTAAATCCAATTACTTTTCCTTCATAGGAGTTAACTTCCTTCGCCCAATCCTCATAATTATCAATCCAAGCTTCCCCTGTTAAATCCAATGCCACTTCAGGAAGTCCTGCAGAAATCATTTCATAACCTGCGGGATACATAAAAATATCCACAGCATTACTTCCACCTGATAAAGTAGTTCCTAGCAAAGTTAAATACCCGTTATCCGGTGTCAATAAGATCTTAACTTCAATCCCTGTTTCTTCTTCAAATGCTTTAAACAGCTCTCTGTCAACATCCTTAATCCAGTTTTGGGATGCCATCAGTGTAATAGAACCTTTCTTTGCTATCTCTGTAGGTGCTGCTGTATCCTCTGTCTGTGTGTTATCCACCTTTTTACTCGTGTCTTTAGTAGCATTGCTTCCACATCCGGTCAAGATACTGACAGTCAGTAAAGCTACTAAAAACTTTTTCATACCTTTCTTCATTACTTTCCCTCCTAAAGTTTTGAATAGTTTACATTGGTATTATAACATCATGAGGAAAAGCGTAATACTCACAAATATGACTTTAGTAGTGCATTTTTTTTACTTTTCTTGAAATTCACTTAATGAAATGGATGAGAATATCAAACACCAGGAAACTTAATCCCCGTTCCCACACCAACAAGGCCGATAGCCCTATTATTTACTAGGACTATCGGCCATCATTTAATCATTTATTCCTATCTCATGTTATAACACTTCCCATGAAATTGCTACTAATATTTTTACCCTTTATGGTTATTCCAATATATTAGGAATACAGTTAACTCCTTAATACCTTACCCTATTCATCAATAAAACAATCCCTAATCTCTGCTGCCATATATAACGAACCAATGACACAGATAACTTCATCTTCTCTTGCATCTCTTAAAGCTGCCATAATACCTTCGACTGGTGTTGTGTAGTGCGAAACCAAAGGGAGATGCTTTAATAACTCTTCTGCTAGTTGCTCTGATGGTAATGCTCTAGTGTTTTTCGGAGTTACAGCAATAAATCTTTTTGTTAAAGGAACAAGATATGGGATCATTCCTTTATAATCTTTATCAGCTAAGACACCAAGAATTACTATTGCTTTTTTCCCTGGAATAAATTGTTTTAAAACTTCTGAGAATGCTTCTACACACTGAACATTATGCCCACCATCTAAAATTACCAACGGTTGTTTACATAAAACCTCGAATCTTCCTGGCCAAGTAACATAATTAAATCCTTCTGAAATAGCATTATCAGAAATTTTATATCCCAAAGTTTGTAACTGATGAATTACTTCAAGGGCTAATGCCGCATTTTTTCTTTGATGCTCTCCTATCAAAGATAAGGATAGGTTCGTATTTTGTTTATAAGAAAACTTTTGTCTGGACAAATTTTCCTGATGAAGTTTTATTTCAGAAAATTCTGCAAACACAAGTTTATTATGTTTTTCTTCACAAGCTAGTCTTATCACTTCTTCTACTTCTTTTGCCTGCTCGTAACTTACAACAATTCCATTTTCTTTTATGATTCCTGCTTTTTTAGAAGCAATTTCTTCTAATGTTGTTCCTAAGTAGTCGACATGATCTATGCCAATATTCGTTAACACCGAAACCAAAGGCGTCTCAATCACGTTTGTCGCATCTAGCTCACCACCGAGCCCTACCTCTAAAACAACCAAGTCACATTTGGTATCGTAAAAATACTGAAATGCCATCGCGGTAGTCAATTCAAATTCTGTTGGTATCTCATCAAGCATGAGATACGAAGTAAAGTCTTTCACCTTCTTACAGACTTTAGCAAAATCTTCATTTCCTATCACTTCTCCATTGATCTGAATCTGTTCATTCTCAGTTTCTAAAAAAGGTGAAGTAAATAATCCTACTTTAAACCCAGCAAGGCGTAAGATAGAGGATAACATCTTACATGTAGAACCCTTGCCATTGGTCCCGGCAACGTGGATAAATTTTAATTTCTTTTCTGGGTGATCCATGTAATCTAATAGTTTATTTAAGTTCTTCAGTGACAATTCTCCAGTATTTCTCTTGTAACTTCTCAGATATCTAATTGCTTCTTGATAATTCATATCCGTTCCTCGCTTCCTTCACTATCCTTATCCCTAATAAGGAAATCACCTGTTGTTCACCCATACAGACAGTAGGATGACTGAAAAATCTCTTTTGTAACAGAAAACATAAGAATATCATTCATGAGCTTTTTGTTGTACTCAACAAAAAAGCTGTGGCCGTCTTTTGAGATATCCTACTTTGCTAGCAGTTAATTTTCAAAAGACTGCGCCACAGCCTATGACATCCATAACAATAAAATTACATTATAACGATTGCTTTTTTAATGATTGGGACAATTGTTTTACTCAAAACATAAGTTACGCTGATGATTACGATCGACATCACTACAGTTTGTATAGATCGAACAGAGATCAATCCCCAGAAGGTAGACTTACTCGATATAATGGAAAGCCAATAAGAATTCATCACTAATCCACAGATAAACTGAGTTACAACTGCCGCACCGACGATATTCGGTAAACTTTGTTTTTTATGAAGAAATAATCCATAGATAATACCACTTATAAATGCAGTGATTGTAAATCCAGGAAAATATGCTCCACCCATAGGAAATAGGATTGCTCCTAAAAAATCAGAACAGGCAGCAACTGTTGCACTTGCTATTGGCCCGTATAAAATTGCTGCAATTACAACTGGAATAAAACCAAAGGAAAATCGTAGATTCCATTGCTTTAGTGAAAAAAATCTAGTTAATATCACCTCAATGGCTACCAGTAATGCTAATACTATGAAAGTCTCTAATGTAAATAACTTTTTTCCTTTTTTAAAATCTTTGTTTTTACTATTTTTCTCTTGATTTAGCATAAAATACCTCCTTTCCAAGCTTTTCCATAGCTAAGCTATCATAAAGCTATATTTGTCTCGCAACCTATTGTCCGCACAATGCGGCCAACCATGCATTCGAAAAGAATCCATGTTTTGCTACAACAAAAGGAGATCTTTTTATGTAGCAGCGGGATGCGAATTTTGTACCGCAAGTTAAACTTTTCGTCCAGGCAGCAACTCCCCGTCTGCCTGACACTTAACGCACAAAATCCTACTCTGCAACAATATTTGCTCATCGACAAAGTAATTCTAACATAGGTTTTTCTAGAATACTATAAGAAAATTATACAATTTTTACGAAGATTATACGAAAACTTTGTAGGAAATACGTCCCTAAGCCACGATTTTCCTCAACCATTTCTTCTTACGATACCTAGGAAATCCAAGCACCATCTTATAGATTTCTTCTGACAAAACCATTGCATAGACTGCTTCAATTGGGAAATGGAATACTAAACCCCCAAGAAATGCCATTGGTATACCTATCAACCAAACACCTGTGACATCAAGAAATAAGGCAGCCTTAGTATCTCCACCACTTCGGAGGATACCAACGATATTAACCGTATTAAATACTTTAAAAAATAAATAAGTAAGGAACACAAATAGGCACTTTCGAATAGATGCAGAAACAACTGGTTCCATTTGAAAAACTGCAATCAAAGGATTCATAAAGATTATTCCTAGTGCAATAATTATCACCGTTACCATAGTTTGCAATATTAAAATAAATTTTGCATGAGTCTCTGCATCTTTTAATTTTCCTGCACCAAGTTCATTACCAAGAATAACTGCTGTTGCATTACTGATTCCCATAAATACAACCTGTAATAATTGCTCAATATTTTGAGTTATTGTGATAGCAGCCATCGCATTATCGCCCATTCTACCATATACAAGGGAGTACATCGTAATTCCAAGTCCCCACATAAATTCATTCATTATAACCGGAGATGCAGTTCTAAAGTAGATGGAGTATAAATCTTTATCGTAAAAGAAAAGGTGCGACATGCTAATTGAAGCCGGACTTTTCTTGTAATATACGAGTAAAACCATTGCTGCAACCTCTACAATTCTTGCAATCAATGTGGCTATAGCTGCACCTTCTACTCCTAGCTCTGGAAATCCAAATTTACCAAAAATCAGGACATAGTTTAAAATAACATTTGTTACTATCGCAACACAGCTAATCACAACTGGTAGTTTTACCTGATTCACACTTCGAAGTGCAGACATAAAAATCTGGGTAACTGCTGTTATTACATAACTAATACATACAATCTTTAAATATTTCGCACCAATTATTATTGTAGGTTCGTTATTTGTAAAAATACTCATTACAAATTGAGGCTTTAGAAATGAGACTAAGCTAAATAAAAAAGCACTCGTTACACCAAGCAGCATGGATAATCCGACAACACGCTTGATGTTTTTCATATCTCTCATCCCCCAATACTGAGATGTCAAAATACTAGAGCCACTGCAAATCCCAAATAACAGAAGACTCACTATAAAAAAAATCTTATTTGCAATTCCTACTGCAGCCACTGTTGTCGTATCAAGGCGGCTAATCATTAGGGTATCAACAAAGTTTAAAACATTATTTAAAAGCCCTTGTAATGCTATTGGAATTGCTATCATTGCTGCCTTTTTTAGAAAGGCTTTGTCTTGCTTCATTTCGTGAATTAAATTCATACTTAGCCTCCATGCTGCGACTATCTTTAGGAGCAGCTAATGGCTCAAGTTTGTCGCAGCACAAACTTGATTACCTCCATTTAACAATCAAAATATCAGTTTATGTATTCTTGTTTTCCCTATCTAGAAAAAAAGAGACTGTACTAAAGTACAGTCTCCACATTACAAGTTCTTACTTTCTTAAGCCTAAGCGAGCGATTAATTCACGATATCCTTCAACATTAGTTTTCTTAAGGTACTCAAGTAAACCTTTTCTCTGACCTACCATCTTAAGAAGACCTCTTCTGGAATGATGATCTTTTTTGTTGTCTTTTAAATGCTCTGTTAACTCAGCAATTCTCTCAGTTAAAAGTGCAATCTGAACCTCAGGTGAACCTGTGTCGTTCGCATTTCTACCATATGCGTTAATAATCTCTTGCTTTTTGTCTTTGCTAATCATGGATTAGTCCTCCTTATAATTTTAATCGCCATACACTAAGAGACTGGTCGGAGTGTCCAAAATCTGAGTATAGGCTGTTTTACACATCAAAAACTATACCATAGCATTTCCCTCTTGTAAAGGGGTAATTTATGATTTAATTCGTTTTCTCTTAAACATCCTCTGGATCTTCATCCAAGATAGAAAATGCAATATTGGTTCCATGGTCAGCGACACGTTCTAAATTAGATAATAAATCAGAAAATATCATCCCTGTTTCCGCACTACATGAATTTTTTGTAAGACGAACCACATGATTTTTCTGGAAACGTCGCTCCATATCATCAATTGAATTTTCAAATTTTAATATTTCTTCCAGGTACTCTCTGTTTTTATTCTCAAACATTTCAATCGAGTAGCTTAATAACTTTTGTACTGCAGTTGACATTTTATTGATTTCTTCTACTGCTTCTGGACTAAAATATAGATTACCATCTATGGCTTGTTTTGCAAAATCTGCGACATTCTCTGCATGGTCACCGATTCGCTCAATATCATTTACAACATGGAATAGACTAGCTAATACCTTACGATCATCAATAGGTAAGGAATGCTGATTGGCACTAACTAAATAATTTGTAATCTCTCGACTTAAATAATTGATAGAATTCTCTGTTACATAAACCTCTGAAATTTGGTTTTCATCTCTGGTTAAAAGACCAGAAAGAGCTGTTCCTAAATTATGAAAGGTGATTTGTGCCATACGGACAATTTCGTTGATAGCACTTGGTACCGCTGTAGTTGTTTGAAAGCTTCCATGATCAGTAATATATTCCAACTGCATACTATCCACTTTCTTATCTTCTCCTGGTACAATGAAAGTAGCAGCCTTAACAATTAATTTCGTGATTGGGAAGCAAATTACTACCTCGAATACTTTAAAAATTAAGTGAGTATTCGCTACTTCTCTGGCTATCGCTTGGTTTACACCATTTACTATCTCCTGAGATTTTCCACCAGAAATTGCAATAATAAATTCTTCTATCTGGTTTTCAAAGAATAATAAGATTACAAAAATTACGAAGGAACCAATTATATTTACTAACAAATGGATCCAAGCAGCTCTTTTTGCTGTTTTTTTACTACCGATACTAGCAAGTAAGGCAGAGACGCAAGATCCCATGTTACAACCAAGGATAATATAAAAGCAAATATTTAATGGAATCAACCCTTGGGAGGCCATCACTAATACAATACCTACGGTTGCGGAAGAACTCTGAATAATTGCAGTAATTACAAAACCGACTAATACAGCAAGGAATGGATTATCCATAGAAGTAATTATATTCATTACTTGCTCGGAAGAACGAAGGGAATCCATGCTTCCAGACATGATGCTCATGCCAAAGAACAACATACCAAATCCTAAAACTACTTCGCCGATTCTTTTTATCATTGGCTTCTTAACAAACATTACCATACAGACACCCAACATTAAAAATACTGGTGCAACAGCTGATAAATTAAAAGCGATTAATTGCGCTGTTACTGTTGTTCCAATATTCGCACCAAGAATTACTCCTGTTGCTTGCATTAGGTTTAACAATCCGGCATTAACAAAACTTACAACCAATACTGTGGTGGCACTAGAGGATTGTACAACTGCGGTAAATAAAATACCGACTATCATCCCTACAAACTGATTTTTTGTACACATTTCCAGTATACTACGAAGTCTGGCACCAGCAGCCTTTTCAAGGCCATCACTCATAAGTTTCATACCGTATAAAAATAGGCCAAGACCAGCGATTAGCGCTAGTAAACTCTCCATTTTCATGTGACGTCTTCTCCTTTGATATAAATGTGTCTTTTAAACTCTCACTTTTTAACTTTAATATAACCTCTATAAAGTTACAAGGAAAATTTTAAACTTCGTCAATTTATATGTAATTTACACATTTTATATCTATATTTTACATATAATCACGATTTTTTGATTCTTATAATATACATATCTTCCATAATTAACCTTGCTGTCTCTAATCAAGATAATAAAACAGATATAAGTACGCTTTGCAATCTTTCCCTTTTTTGAACAAATTAAACAAGAAAAAGATGATTATACGCTTAAATTTTAATCTATTACTTAACTACATCAAAAAAAGAGACTGTTATATAGTATCAACAGTCTACAAAATTAATTTATTGGAACCTACGAATCTTATTGATTGGAATCTTCGAATCTTATTGATTGGGGATCTTATTGATTGGGTTCTAAAAAAAGCTCCTTTATTAACAAATTAACTCCTGCTATGATTAATTCTTCGGAAAGATTAGCAAAACCCATCAAAAATGTTGGGTAGGTAGGTTTATAATCCGTTATATAATGTTTGCTTAATGGATATAACTCAATTTCTTTCTTATGCACTTTTTTTAGAATCTCTTCTTCCGTTAATGAAGTATGAAAACTTACCACGATATGAAGACCAGCGTTCTCACCGGTGATTGTTATTCTATCTTCGTATGGTTTTAACTCATGGAGCAATAAATCATGCTTCATTTTGTAGCGTTTTCTCATCTTGTTAACGTGTCGCTCAAAATAACCACCATTTAAGAACTCGCACACAATCGCTTGATCAATTCTTGATACGGTGGAAGCATAAAAAGAATACTTTTCTCTATAGACTTGATATAACCTCTGCGGCAGAACCATAAAACCCATACGAATGGCAGGTGCTATAGCACGAGAAAATGTTCCAAGATAAATCACCCGATCGTTTTCATCAATTCCTTGAAGGGAAGGGATCGGTTTTCCCTTATACCGAAACTCCGAGTCATGGTCATCTTCAATAATATATCGATTCTCACCCTTTGCTGCCCATTGCAAAAGCTCAAGTCTTCGCTTTATTGGCATAACAGTTCCTAGAGGATATTGATGAGATGGTGTTACATAAACAATCGAAGCATCCGTTCTCGTTAATTCCTCAATACTAATTCCATCTGTATTTACGGTAATTGGTCGAACCGGATAGGGAACTCCTTGAAAGATGCGATAAGCTCGTTTATAAACTGGATTCTCCATTGCAATAATTTGATCATTACCTAGAATCTGAGATAATAAAACCAATAGATAATCTGCACCTGCTCCAACAATAACCTGGGATGCCTCCACCTTCACACCACGAGAGCTATGAAGATATGCCACAATTGCCTCTCTAAGCGAAAGATCACCTTGGTTCTCTCCAAGGAGAAATAAGGATTGATTCATATCATTCATACATTGATTACTAAGCTTTCTCCAAGTAGGAAACGGAAATTCTGAGAGGTCTACTGCAAATGGCGAAAAATCGTATTTTAATCGTTCTACTTTCTCGACTTTTTCTTTGCCTAGAGCTTTTTTTCTTTCGGTAATCTGAATTAAATCCATGATCCCTTGAACATAATATCCGCTCTTTGGTATAGATTCTATATACCCTTCGGAGATTAACTGCTGATAGGCAAGCTCCACTGTGCTTCTACTTATTTGCAGACTTTGCGCTAAATTACGCGAAGACGGCAGTTTCGTAGCCACAGGTAGCTTGCCTGTTTTTATTTCCCTCTTTATATATTCATAAATCTGTTCATATAAGGGTACTTTATTACCTAAATTAATTGGAATTATCAGCATATTAACCTCGAGCAAAAAAATCTTTTACATTCTCGATATCCGACTGTACTCTTTGCTTAAGCTCCTCTATAGAGCTAAATTTCGTTTCCGGTCGTTCATAACGGTAAAGTTCCACTTCGATTATCTTACCATAGAGGTCTCCAGTAAATCCAAAGATATGTGTTTCGACGCCAAGCTTTTGCCCTGCACCGACGGTCGGTTTATATCCTATATTGGTCACACCGTAATAAGTATTTTCTTGGTATTTTATCCTAGATGCATAAACACCGTTTGGTGGGAGTAACTTATGCTCTGTTGGAAGCAAATTTACAGTTGGAACACCAATGGTTCTACCAATTTTATTACCTGTTACTACAGTTCCCATAATGGTATATGGACGTCCCAACATTTCATTCACAGATTCTATTTGCCCATTTCTTAGTTCTTCTCTTATTCTGGTACTGCTAATCACCTTGTCAGAATAGGTTAATTTTTCACAGACCACAAGCTCGTATCCATAGACAACAGAATACTTCTTAAGCAGTTCTGCATCGCCTTTCCGCTTTTTGCCAAAACGATAATCCGTGCCAATAACAATCGCTTTTGCATCTAATTTACCAATTAGAACTTCTTTAATAAAATCCTCTGGCTCCATGGAAGCAGTTTCTTCTGTAAATGGATAAGAAATTAATACTTTCGGTCCTAACCTTGATAGCAGTTCCTTTTTTTCTTCTTCTGTATAGATTAAATCAATCTCTTTTTCAGAAAATAGATTACCTGGATGATAATCGAATGTAAACATCACAGAGGTTAAACCCTGCTGCTCAAATTTCGCTAGTTCAGAAAGCAATAATTGATGTCCACGATGCAAACCATCAAATTTACCAAGCGTGACACACGTATTTTGATATTTAAAATCTGTACTTCCATAGATGTATTCCATGTTATTTTGCTCCCAACTTTCTATATATGTTGAACTTTAATATAGAAAACTTAGTTCAACTTATATAACAACTATAAAAACATTTTTACCGGTTGATAGCAATTCTTCTTTTGATCGTATTCATAAATGCCGGTAAAGACATCTTCGCTGTCATAAACCCGAATTTTATCTATATTAATTTGAACACTAACATTTTCCCAGGTAAAATTCTCTTCCCTTAGCTGATTTCCATTGTATAAAAGTTTACAATCTTCCTTTTTTACTACAACTTTTGGTAAAGTTAAAAATAACTTATCAACTGGCATAAGAATCTGTTCTAGTGTTTGGTTTTTTACACATTCTTCAATTTCCGAAAGTCTTAAAGTATTTTCTAGTGTAAAAATACTTACCTTGGTTCGAATTAGTGATTTCATGCATCCACCACATTGAAGTGCTTCCCCAATATCTCTACATAAAGACCTTATATAGGTTCCTTTTGAGCAAGAAACTATCATTCTTACTTCTTGTACGATTTCTGGTTGTTCTTTCGATGATGTAACTCCAAGGATATCAATTGCATGGATTGTAACAGTTCTTGGTTGTCTCTCGATTACCTTACCTTGACGAGCAAGTTCATATAATTTCTGACCATTAACCTTTATTGCAGAATACATTGGCGGTATCTGGTCATACGTACCAATAAAGTGCTCTATCACTTCTAAAACCCTGTCATACGTTGCTGTTACTGGACGTCTCTTTAGAACTTCACCAGTCATATCTTCCGTATCTGTTGTAATTCCCAGGGTTAAAACTGCTTCATAAACTTTATCCTTGTCTGTTAGCATATCACAAAGCTTTGTTGCATTTCCTACGCACACAGGAAGTACCCCTTCTGCATCTGGATCAAGTGTTCCTGTATGACCAATTTTCTTCTGTTTTAATATACCTCTAAGTTTTGCACAAACATCAAAGGAGGTAAAACCTTTTTCCTTATATACATTTATAATACCGTTCATATTACCCCCATTAGTAAACCTTAGCAAGCAGTGAAAACATACTTACTTAGCAGGCACTTAACAACATGCATGCTTTGTAGTAGGCTGTGCGAAACTCAGATTTTCTTTTCGCACTTATAACAATGCAAGGAACCCGGAAGAATGAAAATGAAATTCCAATGGATTTCATTTTTATTCTTCAGTATGAAGTTTTAGAATTTCTTAGGCAACGTCTTTTGGTGCCTTAGAAATTCTCTTCACACTTCACACTTCACACTTCACACATTACCTGCATTTTTTAACTGATGTTCAATTCCTATCGTAAGATTATTTATTACATCATGTAATGATCCCTTCATACTACAACCAGCAGCCAAAATATGGCCACCGCCACCAAAGAAAACAGCAATCTTACTTACATCAACGATTCCATTGGAACGCATACTAACTTTATATTCCTGTACATTGTCCTCACGAAGGAATATTGCCGCCTCAACTCCTTTTGTAATTCGAAGCTGGTCAATGACACCATCAAGATCAGATGGAGCAACATTGTAAAAATTCTGAGCACGCTTGCTAATACTAGACACAATAATTTTTCCATCCAATAATAAGATGCTCTCTAATAAACAACGTCCTAATACTTGATTTTGAACAAATGTCTTTTGATAAAAAGTTTCATCTATTATTTTATTTGGTGTTGCCCCTAGTGTAATTAGCTTTCCAGCTATCGCCATCGTTTTTTCTGTTGTATTAGAATGCTTAAATACTCCTGTATCGTGAACAATACCAAGATACAATGCTTCTGCTGTCGCCTTACTAATCTTTTCAATATCAAATAAATCAAACAAAACTTCACAAGTAGAGCTAGAATCTGATACCACCAACGTAACACCAGCAAAACCGGTGTTACTGATATGGTGGTCGATATTTACTGTTTTTTTCGCCTGCATTGCATAATCTTTGGCAGCTCCTAAACGGTCTAAGCTACCACAATCCAAAGCAAAAAACAAATCGTAAGGTTCCTCGTCCTTGTAGTCTGATTGTATGCAATTCGAGGAAGTTAAGAAACGGAAGGGCTCTGCGATTGGCTCTAAGTGAAGATCAACGGTCTTAGTTCCATCGGTATTATAGCTTTCTTGTAAATAATTATACAAGGCAAAACAAGAACCTGTGCAGTCCCCATCTGGGCGAACATGACCTGTGATTCCAATTCTATTTGCTTTTCGAATGTCTTCTTCAAAACGTTTCATGAAAAGCCTCCTTACTACTCATCCTCATTCGCTATCTCATCTAATACCTCTTCGTCTGGCGATTTACGACTGCTAGCATTTAATTCATTTATTAATTTTGACATGGAAACGCCATACTCAATCGATTGATCCACAACAAAAACAAGTTCTGGTGTATTTCTTAAATTAATACCACGAGCTAGCTGTCCGCGTAAAAACGGAGCAGCGCTCTTTAGTCCTGCAAGTGTATTCTTTTGAGATTGTTCATCACCTAGGACACTGATATACACCTTTGCAGTTTTTAAGTCTGGTGCAACCTCTACTGCAACAATACTTGTCATTGAATTGATTCTAGGGTCCTTAAGTTCTCTTGATATGAGCATACTAAGTTCCTTTTGAACTTCTTGATTTATTCTGGTGTTCTTAATACTGTTTTTTCTCATAAAAAAACCTCATTCTTTCACCAACCCGCAAATTTGGGCAGCTGCACAATATTTGCAAATTGAATTGTTCCACACGAACTCCCAACCACGTGCTCTAGCACGCAATTAATCAGGATATAACCTAACTTTAAAATAATTAGTGTGAAGAACTATCTTGGTACCTCGACCATCATATATAACTCAACTAAGTCGTACTCTTGAATATCATTGAATTTTTCAAAAACAAGGCCACATTCGTATCCTGTATTTACTTCCTTCACATCATCCTTGAATCTCTTTAAGGAAGCTAACGCACCCTCAAAGATTTGTGTTCCTTCTCTCGTTATACGTGCAGAGCAACCTCTGATAATCTTACCATCTAATACATAAGAACCTGCAATTGTACCAAGACCAGAAGCCTTGAATACCTGACGAACTTCTGCATGGCCAATTACCTTTTCTTCAAAGGTTGGGTCTAACATACCCTTCATTGCTGCTTCTACATCTTCAATCGCGTTATAAATTACACGATATAATCTTAAGTCAACCTTTTCACGCTCTGCTATTTCACGAGCCATATTATCAGGGCGAACATTAAATCCAATAATAATTGCGTTAGAAGTGGCTGCTAAGATAACGTCTGATTCATTAATAGCACCAACGCCACCATGAATAATACGAACTGCAACTTCTTCATTGCTAAGCTTAACCAAGCTCTGTTTTACAGCTTCTACGGAACCTTGAACATCTGCTTTTACGATTAAGTTTAATTCTTTAATGTTACCAGCCTGAATCTGTGAGAAGAGACCGTCTAAAGATAACTTTGCTTTAGTATCTGCAAGAAGACGCTCTTTACCCTGTGAAATAAAGGCATCTGCAATATTACGCGCTTCTTTTTCATTTTCTGTAGCCATGAAAACTTCACCTGCATTTGGAACTGCGTTAAGTCCAAGGATTTCAACAGGAGTAGATGGAGTAGCTTCCTTTACTCTTCTACCCTTATCGTCCATCATTGCACGTACTTTACCATAAGTAGAACCTATAACAATATTATCTCCAACATGAAGTGTACCCTTTTGTACTAGAATAGTAGCAACGGTACCTCTTCCCTTATCTAACTCCGCTTCAATAACAATACCTCTGGCCATACGGTTTGGATTCGCTTTTAGTTCTCCCATTTCCGCGGTTAAGATAATCATCTCAAGTAATTGATTAATACCTTCTTTGGTATGAGCAGATACCGGAACGAAGATGGTATCACCACCCCAATCTTCTGCAATTAACTCATGCTCAGTTAGCTCTTGTTTAACTCTTTCAATATTAGCACTTGGCTTATCTATCTTGTTGATAGCAACAATGATTTGAACACCTGCTGCCTTGGCATGGCTGATAGCCTCAACTGTTTGTGGCATAACACCATCATCTGCTGCAACTACTAAAATAGCGATATCTGTGGATTTTGCACCACGCATTCTCATAGAAGTAAATGCTTCATGTCCTGGTGTATCAAGGAACGTAACCTTCTCTCCATTAACCTCAACGGTATAGGCACCGATATGCTGTGTAATACCACCAGCCTCGCGAGAAGTTACATTAGCCTCACGGATAGCATCAAGAAGAGAAGTTTTACCATGGTCAACGTGACCCATGACACAGACTACAGGAGGACGTTTTA
This sequence comes from Lachnoclostridium sp., assembly GCF_031997925.1. Lineage (NCBI taxonomy): Bacteria > Bacillati > Bacillota > Clostridia > Lachnospirales > Lachnospiraceae > Lachnoclostridium > Lachnoclostridium sp. The sequence continues at coordinate 63,422 of NZ_DAMADT010000027.1, forward strand.
CCATGAGGTTTTCATCTTCATCGTCTTCTTTTAATAACTCTTCTACCTTATTTACAAGAACTTCTTTTTCTGCAATAATTTCATATCCTAAAGCAATTTCTTCCGCTTCTTCAAAGGTAATTTCTGAATTAATAGAAACCATCTTACCAGCAAGGAATAACTTCTTAACTACCACAGATGGAACAATTTTCATCTTATCTGCTAATTCTTTAATTGTCAGAATTTCAGGGATTGTAATTGTCTTAATTTCGTCTTGTTTTTCTTGAATTTGCTGTGGCTTAGGCATAATAAAGGCACCCTTACGATTTGGGTCCTTTTTACCTTTTGCTAACTTACTATTACCATCAACCACACTATTGCGACCACGATCACGATCACGGTTACGATCACGACTCTTGTCGTTAAATGCTGCTGCTCTTTGTTCTTTTGTTAATTCATTTGCAAGATCGGACTTAATGCTTGACTTCTCACCACTTTTTGGATCCGTACGTTTTTTATCAAAGGATCTTGTGTAGCCTGCATCCTTATCCTTGTCAAATCCGCCGCCGCCATAAGATCCCTGACCTTGGCTTCTACCAGCATATCCGCCTTGGCCTCCAGGTCTTCTATCGCCGTAACCACCTTGGCCCGCAGGTCTTCTATCGCCGTAGCTTCCTTGACCCTGTGGTCTTCTATCACCGTAGCTTCCTTGACCTTGTGGTCTATCGCCGTAACTACCCTGACCCTGTGGTCTTCTATCGCCGTAACTTCCTTGGCCCTGTGGTCTTCTATCGCTGTAGCTTCCCTGACCCTGTGGTCTTCTATCTCCATAGCTTCCCTGACCCTGTGGTCTGTCGCCGTAACTTCCTTGGCCCTGTGGTCTTCTATCGCCGTAGCTTCCCTGACCCTGTGGTCTTCTATCTCCATAGCTTCCCTGACCCTGTGGTCTATCACCGTAACTTCCTTGGCCCTGTGGTCTTCTATCTCCATAGCTTCCCTGACCCTGTGGTCTTCTATCTCCGTAGTTTCCTTGACCCTGTGGTCTATCACCATTATTTGGTCTTCTATCTCCGTAGTTTCCTTGGCCCTGTGGTCTATCACCATTATTTGGTCTTCTATCTCCGTAGTTTCCTTGGCCCT
>NZ_DAMADT010000028.1:0-11424 GCF_031997925.1 Lachnoclostridium sp.
ATTTTATCTCTATCAAAATCAAAAGAATGTACTAAAAAAAAGATGTTCTTGGTGGTTCATTAGCTTTTGTTATTTGATCACAGTAGGTAGTGTACTAATACCACAAATTCCTAATATTCTAGTAGATTTTGATATCTTAGAATACCCAGTTTGGATTTTGGGAATTGCCTTACTTGCAATGTTTGTAGATACCAATCTTGCCTTATTACTATCATTTGGCATGGTTATGTTTACTTTTTATGGAAATAATACATATGAGGTGCAACTGATATCTTTGGTTCTTTCTTTCCTTATTTGTTTACTTACAAAATACTTAAAAAAATGGATTTCTTTTCTATATGCAATCTTAGTAACGGTATCATTATTCATAACCATGTTAGTAGTTCAGAGTGATTTTACCTTGGACAAGGTAGTAACGAAAAAAAATATTATTTATTATACTTGTGTTTTTCTAATTCTTTTGTTAAGCTTTTTATCTGGCAGTATTATAAAAGTATTTTCTCAGAAAAAGAAAAGCTCTATAGTTTCACTAGCGAATGATAAGGAAGAGTTTGCTGCAAGTTTAGGAGTAATGAATGAGGATATTTTAAAAGAAGTAAACAATGACTTTAACACAGTAGCATTAGAAGGGAACTTCTTACATCAGGAAGAATTGCTGGTTGGCAATAAATCATGTTTTACAGTTCAAGAAGTAGCAGACCTACAATTCCCATTAATGAAACGGTTAGAGGAAGAATCGCCTAAATTATTACTTCATTCCAAATCAATTGCATATCTATCACAAAAGGCAGCAGGATGTATTGGGGCAAAAGAAGATCTCGCTTTTGCAGGAGGTTTGTATCATGAAATTGGACGACTTCTTGGCCCAGATTATGTGAAAAATGGAGAAGAGCTTGCAGGTCAATATAAACTACCAAAAGAAGTCAGCGATATGATACGCCAACATAATTTTAAAGTAGAACTGCCAAAGACAAAAGAGGCAGCTATTGTAATGCTTTCCGATAATATTTTCTCAACTATTTTATATCTAAAAAATTCAGGTGAGACAAGCATTACCGCGGAAAAGGTAATTGAAAATACGTTTTCCATTCGATTGAATAAAGGTACTTTGGATGAAAGTGGTATCTCAATAAAGGAATTTCATAACTTGAAGGAATTCTATATTAGCAATATAGCTTATATTTTAAATTCTTGATAAAGGCAGATGGGAGTTAATATGACGATTCATATAGAGAAAGAAACAGAATTGAATTTTGATTTTAATGAAGAAATATTGATTAAGGAAGTAATTGAGGCAGCACTTGATTATGAAGAATGTCCCTATGAAACTGAAATCAATGTTGTTTTAACGAACAATGAGGAAATTAAAGAGATTAATAAGGAATATCGAGAGATTGATGCTCCAACGGATGTTTTATCCTTTCCTATGGTAGAGTTTGGTGAACCTTCTGATTTTGACCATGTGGAAGAAGAGCAGGAGGATTGTTTCCATCCTGATTCTGGAGAGCTAATGCTCGGGGATATTATAGTTTCTGTGGATAAGGTTATTAGTCAGGCTAAAGAATTTGGTCACAGTGAAAAGAGAGAATTAGGATTTTTAATTGCTCATAGTATGCTTCATCTTTGTGGGTACGATCATATGGAAGAGGAAGAGCGTGAAATCATGGAAGAGCGACAACGAGCAATTCTTGATCGAATTCATCTTAGCCGTTAAATGAGTTTTATAAAACACTATCTTCTCATGCAGGATTTCAACAATTAGTAAAGGCAGTTGGATACACAAGTGGCATAGTTATTAAAGGGCGCGAAGGCGTCAGAATGGATGTAAATATGACGAATCAAACTGACTGTAAGAATAAAAGTGTGAAAGAACCTCGCTCTTTCACACAAATGAAAAAAGTAGGCTATCTGCTTAGCCTTCTTTTTCTGTGTGTTTTGGTAACTGGGTGTAAGAAGAATTCACAAAAGGATAATTCGATTATTATCCTTCCAACCTTAACACCTACAATAGAGCCAACAGTTACACCAATCATAACGCCAGAAGTGAATAGAGAAGGACAGGCAATCAGTAAATTAACAGGGCTTTGGGTTGAGGAAGAAATTGCAAACCAACGGCCTTTTGCAGTTATGCTTAATAATATTCGGGTTGCGAATCCACAGAGTGGAATCGGTGATGCGGTTATCTTGTATGAAGCACTTGTGGAAGGTGGAATTACAAGGTTGATGGGAATCTTTGAGGGGATTGATAAGACGACAAAGACCGCGGAGCGCATTGGAAGTGTAAGAAGTGCAAGACATTATTATGTAAGCTTTGCAGATGAATACGATGCAATCTTTGTTCATTATGGTCAAACTTCTTATGCAATAAAAAAGATAAAGAAACTTGGAATTGATACCATCAGTGGTATGGAAGGTGTCGGAGTAAATTCTTTTTATCGTGATAAAAGCATTAAAGCACCACATAATGCATTTTTATCGTTAGATGGTATTCAGAGGGCTTTAGAAAAAGGAAAACTTCGTACAACCTATGAAGAGGGCTATCAAGGGCACTATCAATTTTATGATAGTGATAAGGATTTAGTTGGAGCTAGTTTGGCAGGAAAAGTCACTCTAAAATTCTCCTCCACTGCAAAACCATATTTTATATATGATTCGAATACCAAAGAATATCTTAGATATCAATACGATGACAAGCATATTGATGCAAATACAAGTGAGCAATTAACTTATAAAAATCTGATTGTCCAATTTGTGAAAGAGTGGAATATCGATAAAAATGGATATCAGACGATGGATATTGAAGATGCAAGTGGTGAAGGATATTATTTTACCAACGGAAGTTTTATACCAATTACATGGAAAAAGAACGAAAGCACTCGTTTTATGAAATATTATAATAAAAGTGGAGAAGAACTTATCATAAATCCTGGAAAGACCTATATTGGGGTATTTCCAGATAACCATGTCTCTGACGTTATGATAGAGTAGGGACAGTATGTACATGAATTAAGTGTTTATCGTGATATGACAGCTTATTAAAAATTCTTACACCACAGGAAAACTCTTTGGAAACAATGAAATTGTATAAATTTCATTCTATTGTTTCAAGACATATAAATCACGAAAAAATTAGAGAAAATCATGGGAGGATAGTTTCATGAGTAATAAACAAAATAAATATTTAGTACAAGGATCCATTCTGGCGGTATCCTCCATATTAGCCAGATTGATTGGTATGTTATACCGGATACCTCTAAATCGTATTGTTGGAGATACCGGGATGGGATACTATTCCATGTCCTTTGAGTTATATAATTTAGCTCTTTTGCTTTCCTCTTACAGTATTCCATTAGCAGTATCTAAGCTAGTGTCTATCAGAGATCAGAAGAAAGAATATAAAAATTCTTATCGTATTTTCTTATCTGCGATGGCGTTATCTACCTCTGTCGGATTATTTGCGAGTGCAATATTGTATTTTGGAGCAACGTTTTGGGCTGGTTTAATTGGTGGAGAAAATGCTGTGGATATCGCAATTCCACTTCGTGTCCTTGCACCGACGATTTTTATATTCTCTATTATGGGTGTACTTCGTGGATTGTTTCAGGGAAAACGTACCATGGTACCTACTGCAATTTCTCAGTTATTAGAGCAGATTGTGAATGCGATAGTAAGTGTTGGAGCAGCTTATTTTCTAATGAAGGAGCACAATGCTTCTGTTCAAATTGATGCCTATGGTGCTGCCGGCGGTACTGCAGGAACATTAGCAGGAGCGGTATTTGGCTTACTATTTTTAGCAGTAATCTTTCAGGCGTATCATCCGATATTAAAGAAAAAATGTAAAAAAGATCAAGCAGAACATCAAGAGAGCTATAAGGAAGCCCTTACTGCGATTGTTTATACCGCAATGCCTGTTATCATAAGTCAAACAGTATTTAATTTAAGTGGTATTATTGATGCAAAATTATGGACGTGGTTATCAGAGGAGCGTGGTATCTTAAAAGAACAAAGTGCAGCAATCTTTGGTATCTATTCATCGAAATATAAATTACTTACTACGGTTCCTATTGCGATATCAACCGCTCTTGGTACTGCAATTGTACCAACGTTAGCGATGGCACATCAAAATGGAGACCAAAAGGAATTGCATAAAAAGATCGCAATGTCAGTGAAATTCAATATGTTGATTGCTTTTCCATCAGCGATTGGTCTAACGGTTTTAGCAAAACCAATTGTTATAATGTTGTTTGGTTACAAGGGCAATGTGGAGCTTAGTGCGGAATTAATTCGATTAGGTTCGATTGCAGTCGTATTTTTTGCACTTTCCACAATTACCAATGGTGTACTTCAAGGAATTGACCGTATGATGGTACCAGTGAAGCATGCAGCTATTTCACTGGTTATTCATATACCAATTGTAATTTTATTAATAATGGTAGGAAAGCTAGATGCCTATGGATTAGTCATTGGTAATATATCCTTCGCCTTAGTAGTCTGTATCTTAAACTGGATTTCAGTGGGGAAGGCATTGAATTATAAGCAAGAAGTTATGAAAACGTTTGGATTACCGTTTGCAGCCTCAGTTACAATGGGTATTGTTGCTTACTTTTCCTACGAATTCACCTATCGTATCCTACATTCCAATGCAATTAGTGTTATATTCTCTATCATTGTTGCCGTGATTGTATATGGTATTAGTATTATTTTACTTCGAATCATGGATGAAGAGGAATTATTAGAGATGCCAGCGGGTAGAAGTATTCTTATAATATGTAAAAAGCTGCATCTGTTGTAAAAATCAGTATATTTGGGGAAAATCAGTCAATACTTCATAGACAAAGGAGTGTGAACAGGCTATGAAGCGATTGGTTGGATATTTCTTAGGTTTTGTAGGATTATGTGCGTTTTTTACAACGTGCTATTATATTAGTTTTCAAAGGGCATTAAGTCATTTTAACGAAAAAGCAGTGGAGAGGGATCATCAGTTACTGAAATCGCTAGAAGAATATAAAAAGCAGGAACTGCTATTATACAATCAGCAACAGGTACAAGTGACACCAGAACCAGAAGTTTCGACAGCAAGTCATGAACAAGATATTATATTGCCAAGCACGATATATGTACTAGAGACTTATCAACTAAAAGATAATAATTTAGTGAGAGAAGAATTAGCACCAACAGCAGATTTGATTGGGTTGACGAGAAGAGAGATTATCTTAAAATTAAGTGATTATATGAAGGAAATACCGATATCTGAAGAAATGGAAGGACTATATGGGTATGAACTTCTTTCTTTCTCACCGAAAGAAGTTGTGATTCGTAAGAGTTATAATGCAGATATGCATAAATTCCAATATTATGTTGCAGTAAGAGACGGTAAAGTTATTGTTTATTATAGTGATCGGAAGACTGTTTATGAACAGACGGAAATCGATGCAGTAAATCTACCAGAAAAGGACCGCAACGAATTAATGAAAGGAATTGATGTTAGAACAAGGGATGAATTATACTCTCTATTAGAAAGTTATTCAAGTTAGGAAGATATGGAGGTAAGGATGAGATACGATTGTATTGTGATCGGTGGAGGGGCCTCTGGAATGGTGGCTGCTATATTTGCAGCGAGAAGAGGCCAACGAATTGCTATCATTGAACATAGGGAACGATTAGGTAAGAAGATTCTTGCTACAGGAAATGGAAAATGTAATTACACAAATCAGGTACAAACACCGGATTGTTACCGTGGAACTCATCCTGAATTTGCAATGGCAGTGCTACGTCAATTTGACGTGGAGCAAACCATTGCTTTTTTTCAGTCTTTGGGCATTTATCCAAAGGTAAGAAACGGGTATGTATATCCAAATTCTGAGCAAGCTTCGGCGGTAGCGGACGTTTTAGCTATGGAGCTAAAAAAATTGAAGGTGGATGTATTTTTAAAAGAACATGTTTTAAATATTGAAAAAGAAGAACACGGATTTTTAATTCGTACAGAGGAGAAAAAGGAATATCGTGGTGATAGAGTAATTATCGCGACTGGAGGTTTGGCTGCGCCGAAGCAGGGTTCGGATGGTAGTGGACTCAAGATTCTAAGAAAGCTTGGACATACAATCGTTGAACCATTTCCAGCTTTAGTTCAACTAAAAGCAGAAGGTAAATTCTTTAAGCAGATATCTGGTGTCAGAATTGATGCAAAAGGTGAGCTCTTTTCGGGCGCTAAAAAGGTAACAGAGGAAATCGGAGAATTTTTATTTACCGACTATGGGATCTCTGGTATCCCCGTGTTTCAAATGAGTAGATATGCAGTAGCCTCAGTGAACCAAGGAAAAAACACACAATTACTGCTTGACTTTTTCCCTCATTTGTCTGAAAATGAATTGCAAAACTTATGGTATGAAAGAATCAAATGCGGGGGATATAAAACCATAGTTGAATTATTCACTGGGCTATTAAATAATAAATTAAGCAGTACTTTATTAGCATTAGCGAAGATCAATCCGGATAGTAGTGCAAAGAAGTTGTCAAAACAGGAGAATTCCAATTTAATAAGTCTATTAAAGAGATTTCCGATTACGATAACAGGAAGTAACGGCTTTGAAAATGCCCAGATTAGTGCGGGTGGAGTAAGCACAGAGGAAGTAAATCCAGAGACTATGGAATCAAAGCTTGTGAAAGGGCTTTATTTAACAGGTGAAGTCCTCGATATCGATGGTACCTGTGGTGGTTATAACCTACAGTGGGCTTGGACCACAGGAGCAGTTGCGGGGCAGCATATAGGAAAATAAAGATTATAAAACATTGTAGATAGAAAAAAACATGGAGGAAGCATATGATACGAATTAACCAATTAAAACTCTCCATAAATCATACAGAGAAGGAACTAAGGGAGGCAGTTTATAAAAAACTTCGAGTTACTCCCGACATTATTCAATCTATCACCATTAGAAAGCAATCCATCGATGCAAGAAAGAAAACGGAAATCAAATACATATATGCGATTGACGTTGTGGCAAAAGAGGAAAGCAAAATAGTAAAACGTGTAAAAGATGCGAATGTAGCTTCGGTTACTGAGTCAGAATATTCGTTTACTATTCAGGGACACGATTCTTTAAAGGAACGACCGATTGTTGTCGGAAGTGGACCGGCAGGGCTATTTTGTACTTATTTTCTTGCAAAGAATGGGTATCAACCTATTCTAATAGAACGTGGACAGGCGGTAGAAGAGAGAATAAAAACAGTAGATCAGTTTTGGCTTGACAGTTGCTTAGATACTGAATCCAATGTTCAATTTGGTGAGGGTGGAGCAGGTACATTTTCAGATGGTAAATTAAATACCATGGTAAAGGATACGACAGGACGTATCAGACAGGTCTTAAAGGTACTTGTGGAGCATGGCGCACCAGAAGAGATTTTATATAAGAATAAACCGCATATTGGTACCGATGTATTAAGTACTGTGGTAAAAAATATTCGAGAAGATATCAAAGCTTGTGGAGGAACGATTTATTTTGATACGAAACTTACGGATGTCTTGATAGAAAATGGAGTTGTTACCGAAATAGAGGTAACAAAACGAAATCGAAGTAAATTTATTGATGGTGTGATAAATTCAGATTCTTCCATAGAAAAAATACCATGCTCAGCTTTAATACTTGCGCTTGGACATAGTGCGAGGGATACCTTTGAGATGTTATATCGCCGTGGACTTACGATGGAGAAGAAAGCATTTGCAGTTGGTGTCAGAATGGAACATAAACAGGAGCTAATCAGCAAAAATCAATATGGTGATGAGTACGTAAACCTATCTGCAGCTGATTATAAGGTAACACATCAGTGCAAGAATGGAAGAGGGGTATATTCCTTTTGTATGTGTCCTGGCGGCTATGTAGTAAATGCTTCTTCGGAAGAAGGTAGATTGGTAGTTAACGGTATGAGTTATCATGACCGAGCAGGAGAAAATGCAAACTCAGCCATTATCGTAACAGTTGGACCAGAAGATTTTAACAAGATACCGGGAGCAGTGGATACACCGCTTGCTGGAATGGAATTTCAAAGGTACTATGAAGGGCTAGCATATCAGACTGGACGGGGGAAAGTTCCAGTTCAACGATTTGGAGACTTGTTAAGAAACAGGGAGAGTGTTAAAATAGGTCATATTAAGCCGAATATTCGTGGTAATTATACCTTAGCTAATCTAAGAGATTGCTTACCAGATTACATGGTAGAAACAATAATTGAAGGTATTCAGGCGTTTGACAAGAATATTCCTGGTTTTGCAGATGAAGATGCGATACTTTCGGGAGTAGAGATGAGGACCTCTTCTCCACTTCGAATCATGAGGGATGAGACCTTAGAGAGCAATAGAAAAGGAATCTACCCGTGTGGAGAGGGCGCTGGTTATGCAGGTGGTATTGTTTCAGCAGCAGTAGATGGAATGAAAGTATATGAAGCGTTGGCAGTGAAGTATCATCCATAGCGGATAGTTGTTAAATTGAAAAGGCGATTTTATTTTATAGTTATATTTTACTACATCTGCAAGCAGATGTAGTAAGCATTTCAGTGTGAATAAAGGGTTCACGCTTGTATGGGGAACCGGGTATGGCTCCCTGTCAGAAAGGGGATTAGTTTAACATGAGAGAAATACTAACGCACAAGCAGAGAATAGTAATCAAAATAGGTTCTTCCTCTTTAACACATCAAGGGACTGGTAACCTCAACTTATCAAAAATGGAAAAATTGGTACGAATCCTAACGGATCTTTCAAACCAAGGAAAAGAAGTTATTCTTGTTTCCTCCGGTGCTATTGCAGTTGGAAGAAAATCACTTGGATTGATGAAAAAACCAAAAGAATTAGCACTAAAGCAAGCATGTGCTGCGGTTGGTCAGGCACGTCTTATGATGGTATACCAGAAGTTATTTGCAGAATATAATCAGATAACAGCACAAATATTGATGACGAAGTATACTATGATCAATGATATCAGTCGAGAAAATGCACAGCGTACGTTTCATGAGCTATTAAAACTTGGAATAGTACCGATTGTAAATGAAAATGATACAGTTACAACAGACGAATTGGAATTTGGTGATAATGATACGCTATCAGCCATCGTTGCTGCTTTAGTTGACGCTGATTTACTGATTTTACTTTCCGATATTGATGGACTTTATAGTGATGATCCTAGAAGTAATCCAGATGCCACTTTTATTGATACCGTTGAGGTGATTGATGAAAATATCTTAAAGATGGGCAAGGGTGCTGGTTCTAATGTTGGTACTGGCGGCATGAGTACTAAGATATCTGCAGCTCGAATTGCGACAGATGCTGGTGCAGATATGGTAATAGCAAATGGTGAGGATTTAAGTGTCATCCCTCATATCTTGGAAGGAAAGAATGTTGGAACTTTGTTTAAGGCTCATAAAAATCAAGATTTTAATATGTTAGACTACCTTTCAACCAAACAATATCCGAAAGAATAATAGGGAATCGATAAGACAACGATTTTGTTTATGGCAAGAAAAGTTCGAATAATATGCTTTTTCTTGTTTTAAAGGATTTAGATTTAATAATGGTAAGTTAATAAACATTGAAATTTCCCGTTAGTAATGAATAAGCTTGGAAATTTCATTATAGATTAATAAACATTGAAAATACGTATTAGTAAATTAATAAACATTGAAAATACGTATAAGTAAGATAAACTTAGAAGAATTAGTTAGAAATAGGAGTAAAATTTCTTATGGATGAATTAAAAATAGAAAGAATTAATGAGTTATATCACAAATCACAAGCGGAAGGGTTGTCAGAAGAAGAAAAATCAGAACAACAAAAACTTCGTCAGGAATATATTGCTGCGATTCGCCAAAATATGCGTGGAACGCTTAATAACATCTCATTATTAAATCCAGATGGGTCAGTAACCGATTTAGCAAAGAAGGATAAGAATTAAAAATGATGGATAAGAACACGTTTAGAAAAATGAATAGGGCTAAGAGAGATCAAATGTCAGAGGAAGAGTCGCAGGTAAAATCATCTGCTATTTTAGAACAATTATTAAAACTTCCTGATTTTATGTTGGCGGATGATTTATTTACTTATGTATCTTTTGGGAAGGAAGTTAATACCCACGGGCTAATTAAAAGTGCGCTCCTATTTGGTAAGCGTGTGTATGTGCCCAAAGTTTTAGATAAAAAGTTCATGGAATTTTATCAAATAGAGGGCTTAGAGGAACTCTTACCAGGAACTTTAGGTATTCTAGAACCGGAACCTAAAAAATTGGGACAAATGCAGAACGAGCGAAAGCAAATCATGATTGTTCCTGGGTTAGCGTTTGATTTGATAGGCAATCGAATTGGTTTTGGTGCAGGATATTACGATAGATATTTCATTGAACATCCGAATCCGAATTTGAAAAAAGTTGCAATAGCTTATGATTTTCAAATTGAGGAAGAGTTACCAGCAGATCAGTTTGATATCCCAATGCATAGAATTGTTACAGAAAAGCGTCAAATTAGAATATAAAGGAGGTATCAGTATGGAGGATCTATTAGTGATTGGTTCTGCGGCAAAGGCAGCAGCAAGTGAACTAAGTCACCTTGGACAGACTAAGAAAAATGAAGGATTGCTGGCTTGTGCTAAAGCGTTGATTATACACGAGAAGGAAATTCTAACAGCGAACCAGCTTGATATTGAAAATGCAGAAAAAAATCAGATGAAGGAATCTTTAATTGACCGTTTACGTCTAACATCCAATCGTTTGGAACAGATGGCAGATGGATTACGTCAGATCGTTTCCTTAAAAGATCCAATTGGTGAAGTCCTTTCGTCTGAAATCCGTCCAAATGGTCTTCAGATATTAAAGCGTCGTGTACCAATCGGTGTTATAGGAATCATTTATGAATCCAGACCAAATGTAACCTCAGACGCATTTGGACTTTGCTTTAAAGCAGGAAATGCGGTGGTATTAAGAGGTGGTAGTGACGCAATTCATTCTAACCTTTCTATCGTAAAAGTACTGAGAGAGGCATTAAAAGAAATAGGTATTAATGAAAATGCAGTACAGTTACTAGAGGATACCAGTAGAGAAACTGCGACAAAGCTAATGAAATTAAATGAGTACATAGATGTACTTATTCCTCGTGGCGGAGCAGGACTAATCAAGTCAGTTGTTGCAAATAGTACGATTCCAGTAATTGAGACTGGAACTGGAAATTGCCATGTCTTTGTAGATGAATCTGCTGATTTTAATATGGCGCTAGATATTATTGAAAATGCAAAAACACAACGTTTGGGAGTATGTAACGCTTGTGAATCTCTCGTTATTCATGAGAATGTGTTAAAAGAGTTTTTACCACAAGTTTATCAAAGACTTACAAAGAAACAGATTGTATTCCGTGCAGATGAAAAAGCTAGGGCAATCTGTCCTCAAATGG
>NZ_DAMADT010000028.1:11434-28435 GCF_031997925.1 Lachnoclostridium sp.
GGAAGAAGCTACTGAAGAAGATTTTGGTACAGAATATTTAGATACTTTGATTTCGGTAAAGGTAGTAAAGGGGATTGAGGAAGCAATTGCGCACATCAACCATTATAATACTGGTCATTCTGAGAGCATAATTACATCTGACTATCAAAATGCAATGAAATTTTTAGAAGAAATTGATGCAGCTGCAGTATATGTAAATGCTTCTACTAGATTTACCGATGGTGAAGTATTTGGACTTGGTGCCGAAATAGGAATCAGTACACAAAAACTTCATGCCAGAGGACCTATGGGATTAGAAGCCTTAACTTCTACAAAATACGTTGTATTTGGCAATGGGCAAATAAGACCATAACAAAAAGGGATATTGTAAATTAAAAGATACTTAAATTTCGTGAAAAGAAACTGGATATTCCTAGTAGCCTAAGTGCTAATGGAGGGAATATCCAGTTTTTTTGTGGTATTTTAAAATGCCACGTAGTGGCAATGAGGTTAGGAGCAAGTACCGTAAGTAGATTGCGAATATCCGCTTTGACTTGTGTGATTGTTCTTGTTGTACTATCACTTTGTTTTGTATTTCCACTTGCAAACTAGGAGCATTTCCCGTAAAATACTAGAGGACATGTGATTAAAGCATAACTAAAATGGAAGCAAATTTTGATTATTATTTTAAATAATAGAGCTTTTGTGCTATCGAATCCTTAGCACATTTTTATAATGAGTATATGATCTGTTAATTTTGGAGGATAACAATGAGCGAATTAGATAACTTAAACAACAATATAGATTTGATAGACTTATCCGGTTTAGTTCCAGAGAAAGAACCAGAGCGTCAGTATTACTATATGGCATTATGTAAAGCAGAGGTTAAGAAGGTAGCAGACGAATTAGGACGTCCGCTTACTTTCAATGTGCAGACATTTGGTTGCCAGATGAATGCCAAAGATTCAGAGAAACTTGCTGGTATCTTAGAGACCATCGGATATGAGGAAACGGATTCGGAAGAGGCTGATTTTGTAATCTATAATACTTGTACCGTACGTGAAAATGCGAATTCCAGAGTTTATGGGCGTATCGGTTTTCTTGGAAACGTAAAGAAAAAAAATCCTCACATGAGAATTGCACTTTGTGGCTGTATGATGCAAGAGTCCCATGTGGTAGAAAAAATAAAGAAAAGCTATCGTTTCGTTGATATCGTTTTTGGTACCCATAATATCTTTAAGTTAGCGGAGCTTATTTATGCGAGACATACCACAGAGAAAATGGTAATCGACATATGGAAGGAAACAGACAAGATTGTCGAAGAACTTCCTAGCGAACAAAAGTATAAGTTCAAAGCAGGTGTCAATATTATGTATGGGTGCAATAATTTCTGTAGCTATTGCATCGTTCCATATGTGCGTGGTAGAGAGCGTAGCAGAAATCCAGAGGACATCATGAAAGAAATTAAGCAGCTCGTATCAAAGGGTGTTGTTGAAGTTATGCTCCTTGGTCAGAATGTCAATTCCTATGGCAAGACACTTGACGAACCAGTTTCCTTTGCACAGTTACTACAGATGGTAGAGCAGGTGGAGGGGCTTAAGCGTATTCGTTTTATGACTCCGCATCCAAAGGATTTATCGAATGATGTTATTGAGGTTATGAAAAACAGCAAGAAAATCTGTAATCATCTTCATTTACCAGTACAGTCTGGAAGTACAGAACTTTTAAAGAAGATGAATCGTAAGTACACCAAAGAGGATTATCTAAACTTAGTAGACCGTATTAAGATGGCGATGCCAGACATCTCCTTGACTACGGATATTATCGTAGGATTCCCTGGAGAAACCGAAGAAGATTTCGAAGATACCTTAGATGTTGTTCGTAAAGTTGGTTATGATAGCGCTTATTCCTTTATCTATAGTAAACGAAGTGGAACTCCGGCAGCAACTATGGAAAACCAGATTCCAGAAGAAGTGGCAAAAGAGCGCTTCCAACGACTTTTAGCAACTATTAGGGAGACTTCTTCTAAGCTTGTAAAAGAAGATGAAGGCAAAACTGCAGAGATTCTAGTAGAAGAAGTAAATGGGCAGGATAATAGTTTAATGACTGGTAGATTAAGTAATAATGTACTCGTGCATTTTAAGGGAACAGAGGAGTTAATTGGAAATATTGTAACTGTAAAATTAGCGGAATGTAAAGGCTTTTATTATATAGGCGAAATGATGGAAGACTAAAAATGTCTTAATTCATTCGAATTAATATAATGTGCTTTATATATTAACAATTTCAACATTTTACAAAAATATTCATCAAAATGCATAAAATTTTCCAATGTGTACTTGACATAAATATAAAAACAGTATAAAATTTATATGTTGTATACATGTACAATGAAAACTAAATAAAGGAGGTGCTCCTGTGCTTATTATAAAGATAGTAATTGCATGTGTGATTACTGCGGTCATAGTTGCTCTGATTGCTTGGAAATCTGCCATTAGCTACTATAAAAAAGTTGTAGAAGGCAAAATTGGTAGTGCAGAGGAAAAAGCAAGAGAAATCATAGATGAAGCTTTAAAAACGGCGGAAACTAAGAAAAGAGAAGCTTTGCTCGAAGCGAAGGAAGAGTCATTAAAGACGAAGAATGAGCTCGAGAGAGAGACGAAGGAACGTAGAGCCGAGTTACAGCGTTATGAAAAACGTGTGTTAACGAAGGAAGAAACACTTGACAGAAAAACGGAAGCACTGGAAAAGAAGGAAGCTAAACTCGTAGCGAAGGAGCAAGAACTTGATAGACTCCGTGTTGAGGTGGAAGAATCCCATCAGAAACAAGTTGATGAGTTGGAGAAAATTTCCGGTTTGACCTCCGAACAAGCGAAGGAATATCTTATTAAAACTGTCGAAGATGAAGTAAAACATGAAACTGCTGTACTAATTAAAGAATTAGAAAGCAGGGCAAAAGAAGAAGCTGAGAAAAAGGCAAAGGATTATGTTGTTACTGCAATTCAAAAATGCGCTGCAGACCATGTAGCTGAGACAACGATTTCTGTTGTACAGCTTCCAAATGATGAGATGAAGGGTAGAATCATTGGTAGAGAAGGACGTAATATTCGTACCTTAGAAACCTTAACTGGTGTCGATTTAATCATTGATGATACTCCGGAAGCAGTCATTCTTTCTGGCTTTGATCCAATTCGTAGAGAGATTGCAAGAATTGCTCTTGAGAAGTTAATTGTAGATGGACGTATCCATCCTGCAAGAATTGAAGAGATGGTAGAAAAAGCTCAAAAAGAAGTGGAAACGATGATTCGTGAAGAAGGTGAAGCAGCAACTTTAGAGGTTGGTGTTCATGGCATTCATCCGGAACTTGTTAGACTATTAGGTAAGATGAAATTTAGAACAAGCTATGGTCAGAATGCATTGAAGCATTCCATTGAAGTGGCTATTTTATCCGGTTTATTAGCCGGAGAAATCGGTGTTGATGTACGTATAGCTAAGCGTGCAGGTTTATTGCACGATATTGGTAAATCAGTTGATCATGAAATGGAAGGAACGCATGTACAAATTGGTGTTGATTTATGTAGAAAGTATAAAGAATCTCCAATTGTAATTAATGCGGTGGAAGCGCATCACGGTGATGTTGAATTCCAGTCCTTAATTGCCTGTATCGTTCAAGCTGCTGATACAATTTCGGCTGCTAGACCTGGTGCTCGTAGAGAGACATTGGAAACATATACTAACCGTTTGAAACAGTTAGAAGATATTACCAACGGCTTTAAAGGGGTCGATAAGTCATTTGCAATTCAAGCAGGACGAGAAGTACGCGTTATGGTGGTGCCAGATCAGGTTACCGATGACGATATGGTATTACTCGCTCGTGACTTATCCAAGAAGATTGAGTCCGAATTAGAATATCCGGGCATGATCAAAGTAAATGTAATTCGTGAATCAAGGGTTACAGATTACGCGAAATAAAAAATGAAATAAACATGAGGTTGTGGAAAGTGCTAAATATAGTATATTTAAGCACTTGAGCAACCTCATTTTTTTGGAATGGAGTTAACGAATTTGTGCTGTCGCCCAAATTCTCAGGATTGCGACAGAATGGAGGTTACTATGGACTATCAAAGAATAAATCGTAGATTGGAGCATAAGGGAAGAATCGTTGATGTTTATACCGATACGATAAAGTTGCCAGACGGAAGAGAAGCAGAGTGGGATTATATTGACCATAAAGGTGCTTCTGCTATTGTTCCAGTAAATTCAGAAGGTAAGATTATTATGGTGCGTCAATATCGAAATGCTCCGGAGCGTTATACGTTAGAAATACCTGCGGGTGGTTTAAATCGTGGGGAAGATCGAAAATTAGCGGCGATGAGAGAGCTTGAGGAAGAGACAGGATACTGCACCGAAAAAGTGGAGCATCTCCTTGATTTATATACTACAGTGGCTTTTTGCAATGAACTTATTAGTATCTATTACACAGAGGATTTAAAGCCCTCCAAGCAGCATCTTGATGAGGATGAATTTGTAGAGGTGGAAGCATATACATTAGAGGAATTGGTTACTTTGATTTTAAATGGTACCATACAAGACGCTAAAACGATTTCAGCAATCCTAGCATATAAGGCAAAGAAAAATTTATAGTATGTTTCGAATAGTCCAAGCATATAGTTCTTAGTGAGAACTAGAAATCTATGTCTTGGAGGTCAGCATGAAACGATGGAGTTTAAGATTAAAAAAAAGAGAACCGTTGACAATAGCCATGGTTCTCTTTTTTGCAAGTGTCATCCTTGGGTGTATTTTCTCTAAAGTAAGCCAAGGATTATTGCAAAATAGTGTAGACAGCTTAAATAGCAGATATTTTAATACCATTAAGTCCATGGAAATCAATTATGGGGATTTTTTTCGCTATATTTTCACCTCGAAACTAAAACCCTTTTTCCTGTTCTGGACTCTAAGTCTGACATTTTTGGGCCTACCATATATGGGATGGTATCTCTTAAGCAGGGGTTTTCAGGTGGGTTATCTTATGATGACTTTATGGATGCACTATGGGATGAAGGGGGGATTACTTTACCTCGCTTACCTATTTCCTCAAGAACTAATATTTGTACCAGTTGTTTTAATCAGTATTAAAAACTGTTTTGCTCTTTACATGGAGGCCAATCACGATTCTACATCAGGGTTACAAAATGTACTATTATTGAAAAAATATATAAAATTAATTATAATACTAATTGTATGTATTTTAATTGGAGCTTGTATGGAGGCATTTGTAGGTAGTTATCTTGTGAAAAAGACCTTACAATTATTCTAATTAGATATTATAATAGTATTATACTACATGTTACATGTTTCATTCTTTTCTCGTCTAGAGGTTTAGTACAAGTTAAAAAAAGATTGGATGAATACAGCTTACTGTCAAGCGATACGTTTCGGTGTGTGTGCTTCGGGTCTGTTGGGAACTAGTTGGTTTAAGATGTTACATATAATGAAAAATGCGGTTGGAGCATGTTTTGGAGGAAATGGTGGAAAAAGAGATTGAAGATTTTTTAATTTATCAAAAGAATATAAAAAATGCCACAAACAATACCTTAAGTGCTTATCGCATTGATTTAAAAAGATGGTGTTTCTTCTTGCAAGAAAATAGTGTGAGTGAACCAAAGAAGATAACGGAAACCATGATCAATTCATTTCTGTTACAGCAAGAAAAAGAGGGGAAATCAAAGGCTACGGTAAACCGAAGTCTGGTTTCCATACGTAGTTTTTTATTTTATTTAATGAAACATGGAAAGTTAATTGGTGATCCTACCGAGAGGATTAAGCCACCAAAAGTTGAAATTGCTCCACCGAAATACTTAACAAAAGAACAAGTACTATCTTTATTATCTGCACCTGACTGTAATACCAAACGAGGTATCAGGGATAAAGCAATGCTTGAATTGATGTATGCGACAGGGATGAAGGTATCAGAAATCGGTGGATTAAAAAAAGAAGATATCAATCTAAAATTTGGATGCGTTACGGTTCGAGAAGTAAAGAAGAATCGGGTAGTACCATTTGGACAAGCTGCAAGAGCCTCCTTAGAAACGTATTTAGATTCAGATAACGATGTAAGAAAAGAAAGTCCGTATCTATTCCTAGGCAGGCAAGGGGAGCCTATGACAAGACAGGGTGTGTGGAAAATCATGAAATATTACGGGAAACAAATAGGGTTAGAAGAGGATTTGACACCACAGGTCATACGAAATTCTTTTGCAATCCATATGATAGAAAATGGCGCGGATTTAAACAGTATGAAGGAATTAATGGGACATACGAATATCACCGCTACACAACATTATACGAAGCAGCGTATCGGTGAAACCTTTGGAACTTATCAAAAAACTCATCCACGTGCGTGATTAAAAACTGTGGTGGCGAGAGGCAACGGATTGTTACTATTTGTGTCTGAGAGCTCGCATGAATACAGCATTTGCAGCGCACTATTTGAGGATACATTCAAAGATAATTAAAAAAGGGAGAAAGCACTCGTTGCTTTCTCCCTCTTAATACCCAATAAACGAGGTATTTTTCCTATACCTGTTCCTATATATTATCTGCTATCGTATAAATTAATTTTTCAGTAGTATCCCAGCCAATGCAAGCATCGGTGATGGACTTTCCATAGACGTGTTCACCAACTTTTTGGTTGCCCTCTTCTATGTAGCTTTCCACCATAACACCTTTTACTAACTTAGCAATCTGATCATTTACCTTACGGGAGTGAAGTACCTCTTTTACAATTCTAGGCTGTTCGTAATACTGCTTACTTGAATTTGCATGGTTCGCATCAACGATAGTCGCTTGATTTAGGAGATTTGGTAATTCTTGATACATCATAAGCAAACGATTGAGATCTTCATAATGGTAGTTTGGAATACATTGACCATGTTTGTTTACTGCACCACGGAGGATAGTATGTGCTAATGGATTACCATCTGTTTGAACTTCCCAAGTACGATAGAGGAAAGTGTGGGAAGCCTGTGCTGCAATACAGGAATTTAGCATTACAGATAAATCGCCTGAGGTTGGGTTTTTCATACCGGCAGGAACATCCATACCACTGATAGTTAAACGGTGTTGTTGGTCCTCAACAGAACGTGCACCAACAGCGACATAGGATAACATATCATCCACATATGGCCAGTTTTCAGAATATAACATCTCATCTGCTGCAGTTAATCCAGTCTCATTGATAGCACGTAGATGCATCTTACGCATTGCAATCAATCCTTCTTGAAGGTTTGGTTCTTCCTCAGGATTTGGCTGATGGCTGATACCCTTATAACCTTCTCCTGTGGTACGCGGCTTATTTGTATAAATTCTTGGGATGATGATAAGCTTATCCGATACTTTATCTGCTAATTTTGTTAATCTATAAAGATAGTCAAGTACTGCATCCTCATTGTCAGCGGAACATGGTCCAATAATGACAAGGAACTTATCAGAAGCTCCAGTAAAGACATCTTTGATTTGCGCATCGCGTTCCTTCTTTATTCTTGTAGCGTACTCCGACATAGGGAGTGCGCTTTTCAACTCTTCAGGGGTCATAACTTTTCTAACATAATTAAAACTCATGATTTGTACCTTGCCTTTCTTTTTAGTCCCAAAATACAATTTAATGTATTAATGTGCTACTATTCTAATGCTTTTTTCACTATTCGTCAATGTTATTCTATCGAATCTATCCTTAGAAGTCTATTCTTGGTAGGAGAATCACATTTATAAATAATTCATAACAATTACAAAAGAAATATGAGAATTCTTAGTTTATTATTAAATCGTAAAATTGCTATTGAGTATGTAAATATATTTGGTTATACTGATAATAGTAAAATATTCTAAATGAACTTGTAAATAATGAACTTGTAAATAATAAACCTGTTAAGATAATAATAATTTTATCACATATTATTAAAGTAGCTGAGTAGTAAGTTATGAAAGATAATATAATAATAGCAAAGCTTATAAAAGATAGCTTGCTTGGAAAGGTAGATACGAATTATGAGAATGTATGACTTAATTAATAAGAAAAAAAATGGGGAGGTCTTAACAAAACAGGAGATTGAATATATTGTTTCCGGTTATACAAATGGCACAATTCCAGACTACCAAATGTCAGCTTTCTTAATGGCTGTTTGTTTAAAAGAAATGAATGTTGAAGAAACAGCAGCATTAACGATGGCAATGGCAAATAGCGGTGATATGCTTGATTTATCTGCCATAGAAGGAATGAAAGTTGATAAGCACAGTACAGGCGGAGTTGGAGATAAGACTTCACTTGTCATTTGTCCAATGGTTGCCGCTTTATCAGTTCCGGTAGCAAAGATGTCTGGAAGAGGACTTGGACATACGGGAGGTACCATTGATAAATTAGAGAGTTTTGAAGGATTTTCTACATCTCTTTCAGATGAACAGTTTTTTGAAAATGTTAACCGTATGAAACTGGCAATCATCGGTCAGACTGCAAATTTAGCACCAGCTGATAAAAAAATTTATGCACTACGCGATGTTACAGCTACCGTAGATAATATCTCCTTGATTTCCAGCTCCATTATGAGTAAGAAGATAGCAGCAGGTGCAGATGTTATAGTATTGGACGTGAAAACTGGTAGTGGTGCTTTTATGAAGACGATGGAGGGTTCGTTTGAGTTAGCACAAACTATGGTAAATATCGGGCATAACGTTGGCCGAACAACTTATGCTGTTATATCTGATATGAATCAACCTTTAGGAATTGCAATTGGCAATAATCTTGAAGTGATTGAGGCAATTGATACATTATCTGGTAATGGACCAGAAGATTTACTAGATGCTAGCTTAACACTGGCTTCTTATATGTTATTAGGTGCAAAGAGAGTAACAACAATAGAAGAAGCAAGAGAATTACTTTTAAATACAATTAAGGATGGAAGTGCCTTAAAGAAATTTGCGGAATTTGTAACCGCACAAGGGGGGGATGCAGGCCCAGTGTTTGATACGAGCTTATTCCCTAAAGCATCGATTATAGAGCCTGTTTATGCACCAAATGATGGTTATGTGTCTGAGATTCACACCGATGAAATAGGTATGACTTCCCTAATTCTTGGCGGTGGACGTGAGACCAAAGAGAGTGAAATCGATTTAACAGTAGGTATGAAGATACATGCAAAAATCGGCGATGAGGTAACGACTGAAACACCGATTGCTACCTTATATGCGAACGACCCAGAAAAATTAAGCGCGGCAAAGGAACGTTTCTTAAAAGCATATACGATTTCTAATGAAAAAGTGAAGGCACCAAATCATATTCATGGAATAGTAACAAAGGACGGAGCAACTAAGTTCTAGAGAGAACTGCGGCGATTATCTTATTGTAAGGTACGCCGCAGTTTCTTTAAAGTAATATGAGTAGCTTTGATACGGGATATTTAATACCTGGAGAATGTATAAATCCTATATCAGTAACTCACTATGAAAAGATTTCTTTATTAATAATGAATTGAGTTTTATGATTCAAACAATATTATAACAAGCGAAAATTGGTAAGGTATGAGATTTTTATATCTACTAGTATATTATATAGTTAGAAGGTAGATAGCGGATAAGAAAAAGATTGGAGAAATAAGAATGTCAGCTTATGTTGAATTAATCGAAGTGAAAAAAACATATCAGATGGGAGATGTCACGATTAAGGCGTCAGACGGAATCTCTTTTGAAATTGAAAAAGGTGAGTTTGTCGTAATCGTTGGACCAAGTGGTGCCGGAAAGACCACGGTACTTAATATCTTAGGAGGAATGGATAGTTTGACCAGTGGTGATATTATCGTGGATGGTCAAAACATTAGTAAATTCAATAAGAAAAAGCTAACTACCTATCGTCGCGATGATATCGGATTCGTATTTCAATTCTATAATTTAGTACCAAATTTAACTGCCAAGGAAAATGTAGAACTTGCGCTACAGATATGTAAGGACCCACTAAAAGCAGAGGATGTATTAGCTGACGTAGGGCTTTCTGATCGACTAAACAATTTTCCTGCCCAGTTATCTGGAGGGGAGCAGCAGAGAGTTTCTATTGCTAGAGCACTCGCTAAAAATCCTAAATTATTATTATGCGATGAACCAACAGGTGCCTTGGATTATAATACAGGGAAAGCTATCCTAAAGTTATTACAAGATATGTGCAGAGAGCGTGGAATGACGGTTATTGTTATTACACACAATACTGCAATTGCTCCGATGGCAGACCGCCTTATCAGTATTCGTAATGGTAAGGTAAAGGAGATGAAAAAGATAGAACATCCGGTAGATGTTGAAACAATAGAGTGGTAGTGTGAAGAGAATTTCTAAGGTGGCAAAAGACACCATAAGAAATTCTAAAACTTCACACAGCCTACTGGGCGGGCATGTATAAGTAAGAAGAGGATTAAAAATATAAGTGCACAGGAATGGGGGTACTATGAAGAAAAAAGCACTGCATAAAGATTTTAGAATTGAAATAAAGAAAACATGGACCAGATTCTTGTCAATTCTGTTAATAGTCGCATTAGGAGTAGCAATGTTTGCGGGCTTACGAGCTTGTAAAGATGATATGCTACAATCAGCAGACGAATATTATGACTCTACCAATTTAATGGATCTGCGTGTATTATCTACGCTTGGATTAACAGAAGATGATGTAGAAGCTATTAGCAAATTAGATGGAGTATCTGCGGTGGAGGGGGCATATTCGAAAGATGTATTGGTTCATTTGAAAGACTCCGACATTGTAGTTAAAACATATTCTTTAAATGATAGAGTAAATAAAGCTAAATTAATAGAAGGACGTTTTCCAGAAAATAATTCCGAATGTTTGGTAGACACCTTATTATTAGATAGTACTGGTTATAAAGTAGGAGATACCATTACATTATCCTTGCCAGAAGGAGATTTAAAGGATGATCTTAAGGAGACTTCGCTAACCATCGTGGGGAGCTGTACGGACTCTCGCTATATGTCATTTAGTAGAGGAAATGGAACAATTGGGGATGGGAAGATTAGTAGCTTTATCATCTTACCAAAGGAAAACTTTAAACAAGATGTGTATACAGAGCTTTATGTAACAGTAAAGGATGCTATGGAATTTAACTCCTATAGCAAGGAATATGAAGAACGTGTAAAAACTGTCCAAGAGAATATTGAAGCGATAACTAAGGAACGTGGAAGTATTCGCTATGAAGAAGTAACGAGAGAACCTAGGGAAGAATTAGAAAAAGGGGAGCAGGAGTTAGCAAAAGCAAAAAAAGACTTAAGACAAAAAGAGGAAGAAACCTATGCTAAGATTGAAAAAGGTAATTCATCTATAGAAGAAGCGCAAACAACACTCACTGCGGCAAAAGAAGAGCTAGAGAATAAGAAAGCTCTACTAAGTGCTACTTATCCGATAGAAGAAATAGACAAAATGTTCGCTCCAGAGGAAGCGAAATTAAAGGTATCAGAGGATGAACTAAAGAAACAAAAGGTTGTATTAGAGGAGCAAAGGGCAATTGCAAAAGAACAGTTTGCAAAAGCAAAAGAGGAGATAGCAGCAAATGAAATAACACTGCAAGAAGGAAGAGAAGAACTTGTCAAAATTGAACCTCCTACTTGGTATGTATTAAATCGTGATACCATCGAATCATTTGTTTCATATGAAATGGATGCTGACCGTATGGATGCGATTGCCAGGGTTTTCCCATCAATATTTTTCTTTGTTGCAGCACTCGTATGTCTTACTACAATGACTAGAATGGTGGATGAACAACGTACTCAAATCGGTATCCTAAAGGCGCTTGGATATGGTAAGATGTCGATTGCAGGTAAATTTATTAAGTATGCACTATTTGCAACAGTTAGCGGTAGCATTATTGGTGTCCTCATTGGACAGAAAATATTCCCTTATATCGTAATAAATGCATATCGGATCATGTATGATTCCCTACCAGTTATTTCAATACCTTATCGTCCATATTATGCAATCATGGCAGGTTCCTTTGCTGTATTATGTACAATGCTAGCAACCTTTATGGCATGTATGAAGGATTTAAAATCGGAGCCAGCACAGTTAATGCGTCCGATCGCTCCAAAGGCAGGAAGAAGAATCTTATTAGAACGTATCGGATTTATATGGAATCGTTTAAACTTTACAAAGAAGTCAACGCTACGTAATTTATTCCGATATAAGAAACGTTTCTATATGACAACGATTGGTATAGCAGGCTGTATGGCGTTAATAATTGTTGGGTTTGGTATCAGGGATTCTATTGGAGTAATGTCAGAACTGCAGTATACAGAGTTATTCCATCAAGATGCTTCGATTTCATTGACCGATAAAATTACGAAAGAAAATAGAGATTCGTTAATTCCAGAGATATTAGAGGATGATAGAGTTCTCAATGCTACTTCGATTTTAGATAAATCATTGAAGTTCTCAAATGGCAGTTTAAATCGCTCTGCTTCTCTATTGGTTGTTGAGAGCGGTAGCAATTATAACGAATTTTATACATTCCGTGATCGTATTACAAAAACGACATATCATCTAAACGAGGATGGAGTAATTATTACGGAAAAGCTCGCAAAGTTGCTTTCGTTATCGGTGGGAGATACCATAACAATTGAGATGGATAACTTTAATAAACAAAATGTGGTTGTTACTGCAATTTCAGAAAATTATATGGGACATTATGTGTTTATGACCTCAGACCTTTATCAGTCACTGTACGGGGAGGATCCATCTTATAATCAAATCCTATTGATAAATAAAAGCCATGCGACAGATTTTGAAGAAGGGTTATTTCGAGATCTTTTAGTAAAGTATAAAGATATCATGGCAATTTCATCGACAAACACATTTAACAACCATATTGACGATATGCTTTCAAGTTTAAATATCATTGTCTATGTACTAATCATCTGCGCTGGAATGCTAGCGTTTATTGTTTTATATAACCTAAGTAATATTAATATCAATGAACGTAAACGTGAACTAGCTTCGTTAAAAGTTTTAGGTTTCTATGATGTTGAAGTGAATTCGTATGTAATGAAAGAAAATAACCTTCTAACTTTCATAGGAATGATATTTGGTGTATTTTTTGGTATTGTTCTTCATCGATATATCATCATTACATGTGAAGTGGATATGGTGATGTTTGGTCGTTTAATAAAACCAATTAGCTTGATATTTAGTGCTGGAATCACGATGGTCTTTACTTTGGTAATCAGTCTTTTTATGTACTTTAAACTTAGGAAAATTGATATGATAGAATCCTTAAAAAGTGTGGAATAAGTGCAGTGTGAGGAGAATTTCTTAGGCGATAAAAGACGTCGCCTAAGAAATTCTAAAACTTCACACAAGAAGAATGAAAATGAAATCCATTGGAAATTCATTTTTATTCTTCCGGCATTCATGCTTGTGCCTGCGTCGTCCTCGGCACAAATATCCAACCTACTAAGAAGGCATTCTTTTAAGTGTGCAAGAAAAAGATAAGCTGGGAGATGAAAATAGACAGAGAAATGAAAGATATAGTCATTTCTTAACGAATTTTGAATATGATAAATTAAACAAGTAAAGGTGGAACAAAAGATATCAACTGTTGTTCCACCTTTTCTTTAAAGGAGTATCTATTTGAAGTCATCAGGAAAACTCGGGCCAATTATCATGCAATTGTTAGTTGTATTTGTAATATTTGCTATATTTTATAAGTTCATAATACCACGAACCTCAACATATTATCGGTATGTGTTTTATGAGCCGAGGATCGGGGTTTATCTAACCGAAAGAGATGTCGTAATGGTAAGCGGAGAAAGTTTTCGGCTTGGTGTAAGAACTGTGAATAAACGTTTGACTTTTTCTTCTACGGACTTTAAGGTTGCATTTGTGAATAAACTTGGAAAAGTAACTGCCTACCAACCTGGATTGGCTTTTATTAATGTTAAGGTGGATGGGAAAGTGTTACGATGTCGTGTACGCGTGATTGAATTAAATTATACATCTTTAAACTTAACCGTCGATGAGTCTAAACGGTTAAATGTAAAGGGCGTATTATTATGGGAATCTTATAAGAGTAGCAATCCTTCGGTGGCAGAGGTATCATTTCGTGGAAACGTTGTTGCAAAATCTCCGGGGACTGCGGTTATCACTGCGAAAGCGAAAGGAAGAAGTATGGAATGTAAAGTAACTGTAACCGAAAAAGTGGAGGATGCTGAAAAGAAAAAGTAAATATTCCTTGGGGAGTCTTTAGCATTTCATATGTAATGAGTATAAAAATGAAATGGAAATAGTTTGGCTTACTAGGATTTGAAAACTTACTCTGTACTTGTCATAAAAATCTAAGAATTGGACTAAAATAGTAGTAATTAATTGGAATGGATTAAACTATTATGAGAGGATTTAAGTATCATTGGTATAAGAAAGCAGTTGCCCTTCTTATTGTTTTTATGTTCTTTTTTCAAAGTGGTATAGGAGCATATGCATCTGATACAGACGTGGGAAATTCAGTGTCTGCGAATAAGGAAAAATCAAACGATACAGAGGATGGGAAGGTAATGGATACTGTAAATGATGCAAATGTTGTTACAGAGACCGTCGAGTTCACGGGACCATTAGCGGAACAAATTAGGACTGATTTGGAAAAGGCTGCAGAAATAGTAGGAGATCTTACCTTAACGAGTGAAGCCGTTGTTTTAATGGAGGGTTCCACTGGGCATATTATCTACTCTAAAAATGAAGCAAAAGAATTACGTCCAGCAAGTATCACCAAGATAATGACGTTACTGTTAATTTTTGATGCACTTGATAGCGGACAAATTAAGATGACAGATCAGGTTTCTGTTAGCGAGCATGCTGCCTCTATGGGAGGTTCTCAAGTATTTCTTGAACCGTTTGAGACTCAAGATGTCGATACGATGATAAAATGTATATCAATCGCAAGTGCGAATGATGCCTCCGTTGCTATGGCTGAATTTATAGCAGGTTCAGAGGAAGCCTTTGTTTCGAAAATGAATGAAAAAGCAAAAGCTCTTGGTATGAACCATACGAACTTTGTGAATTGTTATGGCCTTGACACCGACAACCATTATACCAGCGCACTTGATGTTGCCTTAATGAGTAGAGAGCTTATTATGAAACATCCGGAAATAAGTAACTATTCTACTGTATGGATGGATAGGTTTGTTCATACCACAAAGCGTGGTCAGATTGAATTTGGCTTGAACAATACCAACAAACTAATTAAGTCCTATCAGGGGATTACAGGGTTAAAGACAGGTTCTACTGGATTAGCTAAGTATTGTCTTTCAGCAACAGCAAGAAGAGATGGGATGGACTTAATTGCGGTTATTATGGCGGCTCCGGATACTAAGACCCGTTTTGCTGAGGCTGCTAAATTATTAAATTATGGATTTGCAAATTGTAGTATCTATACAGATAACGGAGAAGGGCTTGAAATTCCAGAAGTAGCGGTTAAGAAAGGAATTGAGGAAACGGTTGGAGGTAAGCTTGATACCAAGTTTTCTTATCTTTGCATGAAAGGAACAAATCCAGCGAATATAACGAAAGAGGTTAAGATGTCAGAATCATTAGAAGCACCGGTGAATATTACCGATGTGATTGGTGAAATTACATATTATTACGATGGAAAAGAAATTGGGAAATTGTCCATTACAGCTGCAACTCCTGTAGGAAAAGCTGGTTATGGAGACTATTTTAAGAGATTAGTAAAGAAATATTTTTAAGACGGATTTTCCTAGGCGACAACCTAAGTTCATGGTATAATATAGTTAGGATTTATGCAAAATAGTTTTGTCGATGAATTGTGGCAAACTATTTTGCATATCTTTTAAGGTGCAAAAGTAAGAAAAGGAGTTAATTTATGCAATATATCATTGCAGCTGTTGTTATAGCTGCTCTTTTGGTAGTATACTTATGGATAGAAAACAAAAATCTGGTAGTTACCAATTATTTATTAGAGCAAAAGAAAGTACCAAGCAATTTTCATGATATGCGATTTGCTTGTATTACAGATTTACATTACAATCAGTATGGAAAAGGTAATGCTAGGCTACTAAAAGCTATTAATGATTGTAAACCAGATGCGATTTTAATCGCAGGCGATTTAGTAGTGACTGCAAAACCAAAAAAAGTAGAAGTTGCATACCATTTTTTAAGTGAGCTTACTAAGAGATACCCTGTTTATTATGCCCCAGGGAATCACGAACTGAAATGGGGGCAAGCGATTGGATGTAGCAAGGAATTTTATCAATCATTTTTAGAAAACTTAAAAAAATTAGGTGTATGTTATTTAAATAATGAATCGATAACATTAAAAAAAGGTTCGGATACCTTAATCATTCGAGGGTTATCCTTGCCACGTAGATTTTTTGCAAAAGGAAAAAGAAAAGTAGAAATTAATGCAAAAGATATAGAGTCATTGGTAGGAAAAACACAAGGGGATGCCTATGAAATTTTACTTGCGCATATTCCAGACTATTTTGAAGCATATGTTTCATATGGTGCTGATTTTATTCTATCTGGGCATGTGCATGGTGGCATTATGAAGCTTCCGTATCTCGGTGGTGTGATTTCTCCTCGTTATGAACTATTTCCAAAATACGATTCAGGAATCTTTAAGAAAGGACGCACAGTGATGTTTTTATCCAGAGGGCTTGGAACACATACGATACCAGTTCGAGTATTCAATCGTCCAGAACTCATTTGTGTGGAAATTAGAAAATGCTAAAGGAAAAGATAATGTTACTTGTAGCCTCATTATGCGCGGGTGTTTTTGTTATGATCCTACATGAATTACCCAAGGCAATCTTATACCGACGATTAAAACATCGTTATGGTAAGGACGAAGATAAAAAATTTGAGAATCGAATCAATCCGGTTCATTTTGTGGATCCGATTGGTTTGATTTTTTGTGTTATTTATGGAATTGGTTTTTCAAAACCTTACTATTATCGCATGAAAGAAAAGAAGTG
>NZ_DAMADT010000028.1:28445-51545 GCF_031997925.1 Lachnoclostridium sp.
AATTACTGGATTATTGTCTTTACTCCTTCAATTTATCATAGTAGTTGCGATATTAAAATTTGGATTTCATATGAATTCCAGCCTTACTTTATATGGGGAGTTTAGTATCTCGTATGAATTTTTAATGTACTTCCTTTCAAGCTATGCTATAATAAGTATTGGAATGCTAATAACGAATCTATTTCCTTTGATTTCTTCGGATATGTCGTTATTAGTTGCTGCAAATCAGCCAATTAAGTTTGTAACACTACTTCGAAATGATTACGTGATTAAGATGGCTTGGATGTTTTTGTTGCTGATTGGTACCATGACATCGATGTGCAATGCAGTATTTGACATTTTTATGAGGTGAGTTTATGAGTATTCCGGTAAAACTGGAAGCATTTGAAGGTCCCTTGGATCTTCTTTTACATTTAATCGATAAAAACAAAGTAAATATCTATGATATACCAATTGTTACAATTACAGAACAATATATGGAATATATCAAGGCTATGGAAGAAAAAAACTTAGAACTTATGAGTGAGTTTCTTGTAATGGCTGCAACTTTACTAAGAATCAAATCTCAGATGCTTCTTCCAGTGGAAGTAAAAGAAGAGGAAGAAGTGGTCGATCCGAGACAAGAATTGGTAGAAAGATTATTAGAGTATAAGATGTACAAGTATGTTTCTTATGAATTAAAGGACAAGCAGATGGATGCGCAGCTTTTGATGTTTAAGCCAAGTACAATTCCGCTTGAGATTTCTGATTATAAAGAAGAGATTGATATTTCAGAATTATTATCAGATCTTACCTTAGCAAAGCTTCATACAATCTTTCAATCCGTTATGAAACGACAAGTAGACAAAATTGATCCAATACGTAGTAAATTCGGGAAGATAGAAAAGGAAGAAATCAATCTTTCCCAAAAGATTCTAGAGATACAACAATACGGTTTAGAGCATCGAACATTTAGCTTTAAAAAACTTTTAGAACGTCAGACAGGAAAGATGGATGTTATTGTTACCTTCCTTGGTATTTTAGAATTAATGAAGATGCAGCGAATTGAGATATGTCAAAATGACTTATTTGAAGATATTATGATTCATTATCTGGCTAACGATATTGCGCCAGTAGATGACTTTTCAATAGAATAAACAGAAAGGCCGGATACATATGGAAATCAAGAAATTGGAAGCCATGCTAGAAGCAATTTTATTTACAATGGGAGAAGCAGTCGAAGTGGAACGAATTGCGAGTGCTCTTGATCATGATGTAGAAACAATACGTAAAATCATTCATAATATGATGGACCGATATGAGGAGGAAGAGAGAGGAATTAAAATTATTGAATTAGATAATTCCTTTCAGATGTGTACCAAAGCTCAGATGTATGAAGCAATCGTCAAGATAGCACATGTCCCAAAGAAACACATTCTTACCGATGTACTACTTGAATCCCTATCTATTATCGCATACAAGCAGCCAATCACAAAACAGCAGATTGAAAGTATTCGTGGGGTTAAGAGTGATCATGCGGTGAACAAATTAGTGGAATACAATTTAGTATGCGAAATTGGAAGAATGGATGCTCCAGGAAGACCGATTTTGTTTGGCACGACGGAAGACTTTTTAAGAAACTTTGGTATTGCTTCTTTAGAAGATTTGCCAGTGGTTACTCCAGAAAAGGTTGCTGATTTTAAAATGGAAGCGGAAGAAGAAGTTCAATTACAATTAGAGATTTAAGTTTGGATGTTTATGAAATCAAGGTAGGTTTCATAGACATCTTTTTTTATGCATATTCTTCTTGTTCGAAAATAAACTTAAAGTAAGAGTGTGCATAAGGGTTGAATATGAATAGCTACTACGAGAAATTAAGAAAGAATAAATCAGTTCAAATCTTTTTAGTTTGTACTGCCTTGGTGTTTAGTAGTTTTAATTTGATAAAGGAGAAAATGATAGAATCTAACGATTTGTCATGGTGCCATAAGAGAAGTGCTTCTGAGGAGGAGCTTAAGTTACCAGAGGCAGAGGATATCCCGCCAGTAGTTGATAATAGTACTAACTTACAACTAAACGCCCTTTCTGCATGTCTCATGGATGCTTCGAACGGGCGTGTTTTGTATGGCAAGGACGCTTACAAAGAGATGTCCATGGCGAGTACTACAAAGATTATGACCTTACTTGTAGTGCTTGAAAATGCGAATCTGGATGATGTTGTTACGGTAACTAGCAATGCAGCAAAACAACCAGATGTACAATTAAATATTCAAACCGGAGAGCAATATATCCTTCGTGACCTTTTATATTCCTTAATGTTAGAAAGCCATAATGATACAGCGGTAGCAATCGCTGAACATGTGGGGGGAAGTGTAGAAGGATTTTGTAATATGATGACTGATAAGGCAAAGGAGATAGGTGCTAATCATACATCATTTAAAACTCCGAATGGATTAGATGCTGACGGCCATTACACTACAGCAAGAGACTTATCGCTCATAGCAAGTTATGCAATTAAGAATCCTGAATTTTGTAAGATCGTAGGAACTGCAACTCACCAGTTTAGTGAAGTAAATCGCAAACGCTCATATACTGTGAATAACCGTAATCGATTTTTATTTATGATGAAGGGAGCAATCGGCATTAAAACAGGATTTACAGGGAAAGCAGGATATTGTTTTGTAGGTGCTGTGGATATTGATGGTAAAACATTAGTTAGTACCGTGCTGGGTTCAGGTTGGCCGCCTCATAAGACCTATAAATGGGCGGACACCACAAAATTAATGGACTATGGGTTAAAAAACTTTGAGGTTTACTCGTTATATGAAAGATTAACCCCAGATTCACAGTGTATTAAAGTACCAGAGGAGATATCAGTACATAATGGTAAGATAAATTCTGTAAAGTTAGTATCAACGGATGAACTTTTATCAGAAAAGTTATTGCTTCGAGAAGGGGAAGAAGTGACTGTAAAAATCCAACTACTTGACCATATCACTGCACCAACAAAAGAAGGTGTAAAAGTCGGAGATATCTGCTACTATATTAATCAAAATCTATTCCGAAAAGTGCCGATAACGACAGCAGAAGCAACGGAGAAAATCGATTTGCCTTATATGATACGAGAAATCTTTAAATTCTGGTAAGTTAAAAAGATTTTAACCACATCAGCGGGTGGCAATGAGGTTATGAGCAAGTAGCGTAAGCGAATTGCGAGTATCCGCTTTGACTTTCTGAAATAAAAATTCCTTATGCATATAAGAAGCCAGCTATTCTAAAGTGATTGCTTTAAAATAGCTGGTCTTTTTATATATATTGTATAAAAAACATCAAATATGAAGAATATTATTCCAATATCCTCTTGAAATATTGAAATAATAGGTCTAAACTTAATAGGTTGAAATAAAATACCATTTTTAGTAAGAAGAAGTGTGGTATGCAGATAGCGTTAAACAAATACAAAAGAAAGTGAAGGACATAATGATTAATGGAAAAAATGAAGCCAAAGATTTTTTCAATTAGGAAGAACTATTCGAAACAGCAATTTATTAAGGACATGAGGGCAGGGATTATTGTTGCAATTATAGCATTACCGCTCTCCATCGCATTCGCAATTGGTAGTGGAGTTTCTGCAGAGAAAGGAATTTATTCCGCAATCATCTCTAGTATTGTAGTAGCCCTTCTTGGTGGAAGTAGTGTACAAATAACCGGGCCAACTGGTGCATTTATTATTATAACCCAAAGCATTCTAACTGGATATGGTATGAATGGGTTAATGATAGCAACCATTATGGCTGGTGTTATGTTGCTTCTTATGGGAGTATTTAAACTTGGTAAACTGATCCGTTTTATACCAGCTCCAATTACCATAGGGTTTACCGGAGGAATTGCGATTACCATATTTACCTTGGAAATCAAAGACTTTCTTGGAATTACAGTGGATAAGATGCCAACCAATTTTTTTGCAAAGTGGAGTACTTATATAAAACACTTTTCTTCCATTAATCTTAATGCTGTTTTGTTAGGGCTTATATGCATTGCTATTTTAGTTGTATGGCCCAAGTTTAATAAAATGATACCGAATTCCTTAATTGCATTAATTGTTGGTACAACAATTGCTTATGTGGCTAAGTTGGATGTGAAAACACTTGGAATGATACCAAGAACATTAACTGTACCAAGTTTATCAGGAGTATCTTTGGATGAATTTTTCGAATTGCTTTCCCCTGCATTTACAATTGCAATTTTAGTGGCGATGCAGGCATTGTTATCCGCAGTTGTTACCGATGGTATCATTAATAGTAAGCACCGAGCAAATATGGAGTTAGTAGCCGAAGGGGTTGCCAATACTATTTTAGGTTTGCTTGGATGCATACCTGCAACAGGTGGAGTAGCTCGTTCCATAGCGAATGCAAAAAACGGCGGAAGAACACCGATAGCAGCAATTTTTCATGGATTAACGTTATTTTTCTTTCTGATGGTTTGTATGCCGCTCATACAATACGTACCACTTTGTGTTTTAGCTTCTATCTTAATCGTAGTATCCTACAATATGTTTAATGTAAAGGCATTCCTAAGTTATCGCAAAGCACCGAGAAGTGATGTTGCTGTTTTGATTGCCTCTTGTGTACTTACCTTTGCTTTTAACT
The DNA here is from genome assembly GCF_031997925.1 of Lachnoclostridium sp. NCBI lineage: Bacteria > Bacillati > Bacillota > Clostridia > Lachnospirales > Lachnospiraceae > Lachnoclostridium > Lachnoclostridium sp. The sequence goes on from NZ_DAMADT010000028.1 coordinate 33,074, forward strand.
TGGTATTAGCGATTGAAGTTGGAATGGTTATGTCTTGTATCCTGTTTATGAAACGAATGGCGGATGCAACAGAAGTGAAGGGATGGACTTACCTTAGAGGTATGGATTCCTTAGATGAAGATAATGATCCGGATTCATTGAATTTAAAGGAAGTTCCAAGGCATACACTAGTATTTGAGGTTTCGGGACCTATGTTTTTTGGAGCAGCAGATAAATTAATTCAATTAACAAGCCAAGTGTCGGAGGATACCAAAGTGGTTGTTGTACGAATGCGCAGTGTTCCGGCAATCGATATTACAGCAATGAATTCGTTAAAAAAGGTGCATCAGCATTTAGCTAAGAATAATGTAACTATGGTATTTTCCCATGTTTTAGAACAACCATTAAAAGCAATGCGCAAAGCAGGTTTTGTTGATACCGTAGGGGATGAAAATATCTGTGAGAGCATAGATGCTGCATTAGATAGAGCAGAAAAACTGAGCGCTTAAAGAAAGGTCTAATCATTTCATTTCTTCAAGTATAGACTATTTCTTTGGAGTTTTTTAGGAATTTTGTAAAAAACAACATAAAAGATAAAAATACACATTACTTTCATCATTATTTCGCAAAAAGAGGTACAATTCTATTAAAAATGTGGTATAATAGTAAGATACTAAATTGTTAGGAGGAAGGAAAATATGCTGCGATTATCTAGAACTGGGATACGTAATCTTGCATCAAGTGACCTCGTTTATTCCCGTGGCCTGCAGTATTATAAAAGCAACCGAGTGACAAATGCGACTTTCTCAAAATCCACAAACCAATACAAATTCCTTGTAAAAGGTAGTTTCACATATCAAGTTAGCGTTACAGAGAAAGAAGATGGGGCATTTGATTATACCTGCAATTGTCCATCTCATTTGAAAGAAAAAGGAGCCTGCAAGCATGTGGTAGCAGGGCTGTTGTTTTTATTAAAGTATCAAGAAAAGTCAGCAATGGAAGAACCAAGAACACCGGAAGAGAAGCGGGCTTTTCAAGTACTTGATTATTTTGCAAATCAAGATGACACTTATGCTGAGGGTGAAATCTTTAAAATAGTACCAACCATTTCTTTACCAACCATGTTACGTCAAGATTCAAATGCGCTTCTAATGCTGCATGCTGGAAACAATCATATGTATAAGGTTCAATCCATAAAGAAATTTTTGACGGATTATAGTACCAATCAAAATATTATTCTTGGCAAAGACTTTAAGTTTATTGCTGGAGAAAGTGAATTTGATAGAACGTCAAAAAAAGTGATGGAGTATTTAGTAGGAATCTTAGAAATACAGGAGTTAATTGATAAAACTTCCTATGCTAAACTATTTGCAAAACATCAAATGTTGTTATCAAAAAGTATGCTGTTAAAATTGCTTTCTTTGTTTGGAACAAGCTCTTTTCGCTTGGAACTAAATCAAAAAATCTATGAAGATGTTAAATATATCAATGGAAATCCCAATATTGTATACGATTTAGATGTCTATGAAGATAGTATTTTACTAGATTATAAAGAAAAAGAACCTGTGATTCCTTTATCCGAAGGTGGAGAGTTAATCTTTTATAATAGCTTTATCTTTACCCCGAACAAGTACTTTATTAAAAATTATGTACCCTTTTATAATACCTTGGGTCGAGAAAAGAAGCCATTGGTATTTCGAGGAGATAATAGACAGCGCTTTTTAGAAGAAGTACTACCAAAGTTACACGAAACGATGGAGATAGAAATACCGGAAAGCTTAAAGAGTAGGTATCTTACGTTACCAATGCAGGCGTGCGTCTATCTTGATCGCTATCATGGTGGAATTAAGGCAGAACTTAAGTTTCGATATGGTGATTATGAATTTAACTGCTTTGAAAGTCCAAGAAGTGATGAATTTATCGTAGTTCGAAGTAAGGAAGATGAATATGAAGTAATGAGGCTCTTGGAACAACTTGATTTCGAACCGCACAGTACATTTTATCATCTAAAGAATGATAATAGCATCTATGAGTTCCTAACGGGTCGTATCCACGATTTACAATCAGTAGCTCAGCTTTATTATTCGGATTCCTTTAAGAAATTAGGCATAAAAAATAGCAGCAACTTTAAGGTTGGGCTACGTATTAGTAACGATATTGATTTGCTTGAGATGGATTTAGAATCTGAAGATATCCCGCAAGAAGAACTGAGAGCTCTATTTCGTTCATTCCAACTTAAGAAAAAGTACTACCGCTTAAAAGATGGCAGCTTTATTAACTTAGAGGATGAACATATAGCTAAGATGTCAAATATCTTAGATGATTTAAATGTATCCGTGAAGTCTCTTTCTGATGAACCAATTAAGTTATCAAAAAATAAAGCGTTTTATTTGGAAGATGCCCTTAATGGTAGTAATTTATATGTTGAGAAAAATGAGGATTTTTCGAAACTTATTGATACCATATTACATCCAGACAATCGTGAGTACATCATTCCTGAAAAGATAGATGCTACTTTAAGACCTTATCAGAATGTAGGTTATCGTTGGTTGCGTTCGTTGGCAGACAATAACCTTGGTGGTATTTTAGCAGATGACATGGGGCTTGGTAAGACATTACAATCCATTGTTTATATAGCCTCTATTGTGGATGAGGATAAAAAGAAGAATAAAAAATTTCTTATCGTTTGTCCTACTTCATTGGTTTATAACTGGCTGGATGAATTTGAATCTTTTGCACCGCATTTAAGAGCAGGGGTTGTATCTGGAACACCTACGGAAAGACAGGAGAGAATTGAGCAAATAAATGATTTTGATGTTTTAGTTACCTCCTATCCGCTGATCCGAAGAGATATCAAACATTATCAGGCAATAACATTTCATACCGTATTTATTGATGAGGCACAGTTTATAAAAAACGCTGCATCTATTAATGCGCAATCGGTTAAATTATTGGATTCTTCTCACCGATTCGCACTGACTGGTACACCGATTGAAAATAGCTTATCCGAGTTATGGTCTATTTTTGATTTTATCATGCCGGGCTATCTATTAACACATTCAAAGTTTGTAAATAAATATGAAAAACAGATTTTAAAAGAAGATACAGAAGCGTTAGAGAATTTAAATCGTAGAATACATCCATTTGTTTTACGACGTATGAAAAAGGATGTATTAAATGATTTACCAGATAAGTTAGAAGAGAAAATCGTGACAGAGATGACAGAAGATCAGAGAAAGGTATATGTCTCTTATCTTGCAGAAATACGTAATGATATTTATAGTGAAATCGCTACAAAGGGTATTGAAAAGAGCCAGATGAAGATTTTAGCTGCGCTTACTAGACTGCGTCAAATCTGTTGTCATCCATCTACCTTTTTAGAACAATACGATGGTGGTAGCGGAAAACTTGATTTGTTGTTAGAAGTAATCGAAGAAGCGTTGGCAAATGACCATCGAATACTTATCTTTTCCCAATTTACTTCGATGCTAAAGATTATAGAGGAAGAACTAAAGAAGCTTTCTATTTCATATTTTTATCTGGAAGGCAGCACTCCAATAACTGAACGAAATGATTATGTAAAGCGATTCAATGCAGGAGAAGGTTCTATCTTTTTAATTTCGTTAAAAGCTGGTGGAACCGGTCTTAATTTAGTAGGAGCAGATACAGTCATTCATTATGATCCATGGTGGAACCCAGCGGTAGAAGAGCAAGCGACCGATCGAGTTTATCGTATTGGCCAGAAGAATAATGTCCATGTCATTAAACTATTAACAAAAAATACGATTGAGGAAAAAATCTATAAACTTCAAAAGAAGAAAAAAGAGCTTTCCGATTCCATCATTCAATCGAAGGAAGTGTTTATTAATACTTTAACGAAAGAAGAGTTGGAAGAGATATTTTCTTAATATGACGTTAAGTTAAATGGTTTTAGTTTTAATAAATACCAATGTTGCAAAGGTTTTGTTAAATCTAAAATATATCAATTCATAATATAATTAGCTTACTATAGAGCCAAAAGGAACTTAAGATAAATAGAACGTAAAGAAATTTCAGACAAAATAAAAGGGAAGTAAAACTTATAGATAACTGTGATATGATTATCTATAAGTTTTACTTCCCTTTTTATAAAAATAACTCTTTTGTTAGTGTAGGTGTGGGCTCCAAAGGAACCTCACCCCAACACTTTATAAAAAGTGCCTTATATTTAAAATAAGCTTTTACATAAATGAAATAATGTTTGTTTACCAAAGTCTTTAAGCTTAGTATCTAACTATTCATCGTAAGAATCAAAGTGATTGTTATAGAACTCTTCTACGATATAATCTAAAAAGGCATTGTCAAGTGAGCCAAATTCTTTGACCACTAATTTTTTAATTCCTTCCATTACCTTAATAAAGTTGGCTTCTTCACTAGAATTTTCATCTTTCATTGACGTAATGACTTGTTCTGTAACATTTGCTTCTAAGAAGCGATTGATCTTTGTGGTCATCTCATCTTCGAGAATAGCTTCTTTTGCAGTTTTCTTTGCTCTGGTTACCGAGTTAACACCGATGGCAAGAAAAGCTATGAAAAGTCCAGTCATAACAGTATAAGAGAGAGGCCCACTGATAAAACTAATAACACCCATAATATTTAATATTACAAATGCGATACCACCAATACCAAATGCAAAGAAGGTTAACGCAGTAGAGCGTAGTTCTTTACTTTTTTCTGACTTTTTTTCATAGGCGCCACCATCATACATCATGGAGACTATCTGATCCTTTTCTTCTTCCTCACGTTTCTTTTTTAAACGAGAAGATTCATTAGAATCATCATCCATTGAGTCTAAAAGATCATCTAAATTATCCTTTAAATTATCTTCCTCAGAAAGACTATCAAGAGATGTTTCAGTGTCCAAATTCTTATTGTCTGCATCCTTTTCCATTGATTCTAATTCGACTGTATAGAAAGCATTGAAAGCCTTCTTTGCCATCTTAAGTTCAGGTTCATGAACATAAACTGGATAGCAATCCTCCTCATTGGAATATTCATAATAGCTTTCTAAATTAGAGTAAGATAAATACTTTACTAGTTTTTTAGCAACCTCTTCCTTTTCGATAGAACAAAGGATTACGTAATCGGATACTTCTTCTAAGCTCTCTACAAGTTCTTTACCACAATCGTTACACATGGTAATTCCTTTCCGGTACTCTGTTTTACAATCTGGACACCAAGGCATTTTAGACCCCTCCTATTTTAGATTTTATTCTGCTCGGAATAAGTGGTAAGCTTTTTTACCTTTTTTTACAAGCAATGCTCCATCGGCATCAAAATCATTTGATGTGAACTTACGTGCAAAATCAGTTACTTTAACATCATTTACAGAAACTCCACCCTGTTCAATGTTTCTTCTGGCGTCGGAACGTGAGGTAGCAAGTTTTGCATCTATCATCATTGTAATTAAGTCAATGCCTTCTTCAAATGTAGCAGAGGAATAAGTAGTAGTTGGCATATTCTCACTGGTAACACCGCCTGCAAATAGACTCTTAGCAGCTTCCTGTGCTTTATTAGCTTCTTCTTCACCATGTACAATTTTAGTGATTTCGTAAGCAAGAACTTCTTTGGCATGATTGATTTCTGCACCTTCTAATGCTCCCAAACGACGTACTTCATCCATTGGTAAGAAGGTAAGTAAGCCAAGACATTCTTCTACTTTCACATCTTCAATGTTTCTCCAATATTGATAGAACTCATATGGAGAAGTCTTTTCAGGATTTAGCCAAACGGCACCCTTCATGGTTTTACCCATCTTAAGTCCCTCACTCGTAGTTAAGAGCTTAAAGGTTAATCCAAAGGCTGGTGCCTGTTCTTTACGACGGATTAAGTCAACACCGCCAAGAATATTAGACCATTGATCATTACCACCTAATTGTAACTGGCAGCCGTATTTTTTATAAAGTACCCAGAAGTCATAAGACTGCATTAACATATAGTTGAATTCGAAAAAAGTTAAGCCCTTTTCCATTCGCTGTTTGTAACATTCTGCAGTAAGCATCTTGTTTACAGAGAAATGAACACCTACTTCACGTAAGAATTCTACATAGTTTAGGTTTAATAACCAATCTGCGTTATTTGCGATAATCGCCTTATCGTCATCAAAATCAATAAATTTTGATAACTGTTCTTTAAAACACTGAGCGTTATGGTCAATGGTTTCTCTTGTCATCATAGAACGCATATCAGATTTTCCAGTTGGATCTCCAATCATGGTAGTACCGCCACCAAGTAGTGCAATCGGTCTATGACCTGCACGCTGCATATGCATCATTGCCATAACAGTTAAAAAATGTCCTGCAGTTAAACTGTCTGCAGTTGCATCAAATCCAATATAAAAAGTTACCTTTTCCTTTCCAAGTAACTCTTTAATTTCCGCTTCGTGAGTCGCTTGTTCAATAAACCCGCGCTCTAAGAGTACGTCATAAATATTTTCTGACATAATCTTTTCCTCCTATTTCAGTGATTTGCATTGATTCACACGATCAAAAGTTTATATACAAGAAAATGGACGCTTCGCGAACTTTTCCTTGTTAAGAATAAAATTAGGATAGTAATAGGTATCCTTAACTTTTTGTGCAATCTAGTGACATTCTGCCACAAACTACCTAACATTATAAATGATTTATATTTATTTTTCAATGAAATTTAGGAGAGAAGTGATGTTTTGCAAGAGGAGGCGAGTCATGTAATGAAACGATTCTATTATTTAATACGAGAAGTGGTTATATATTTCTTTGTATTCCTCTATACTTATGATATACTGATAAAAAGTAATTTACTGGGAGAGTAGTTTCTTGTAAAACAAGAGGTTTTTTATGGAGAGTTTTAGAATTAGAGGTATAGGAATTGATTTAAGAATTGGAGGTTGAGTATGGGGGAAAGGTTAGAAAAGGGTTCTCTAAAATTTAGAGATATCATTGTCATTTCAGTTTTAATCCTGGGTTTATTTCTAGTAATCTTTTGGAAACCATTAAGACTCGATCGTTATTCTGTATTACCAAGTAAAATAGATTGGGTTGACTGTATTAAAGTGAGTGATAGAATGTATTTTAACAACTCATTTCCAAGAGAAGAGGTTGATTTAACAGAGATTGGTGAAGAACTTGGTAAGGTGAAATTTACTGTTTCTAAGAATGTAGATAATCCAAGCTATAAATTCAGAAACTTTGATGCTACCTATTTAGAGAAGGGTACAAAATTATATCAGATTTTAAATACAGAGGATTCTATAGCAGCCTTGATAGAAGGTAAATATTATCGATATCAAAATAAATGAGATTCGTAATTTTGATGTCCAAACAGAAAAGTGTGTTCAGGAGAACTTTTGTAACGATATGTTTCTAGGAGATATCGAAATATTAGAATTAGGTAAAAATTATATGTTGTTTACATAATCAGATAAGGGGAACTTCGATTATTTATATTTTAAGGAGCGATTAGATGAAAGTAGAACTAAAACAAGTTACCGCAGATGAAAAAGAAATACTTAAAAACTTATTAGAAAAATATGACTATGAATTTTCTCAATGGGATCAACGTGATGTAAATAAATTAGGGCTTTATGGTTATGAATATCTTGATTATTATTGGACAGAAGACAAGCGTTGGGCCTATTTTATCTTAGTTGATGATAAATTAGCTGGATTTGCAATGGTTATTGATCTTCCAGAAGTAGATGATCGACCTACTGATTTCCAAATGGCTGAGTTTTTTGTGATGTATAAATACCGCCGTTCGGGAGTTGGAAAAGAAGCCTTTTTTAAAGTGCTTGATAATCATAAAGGAAGATGGCAACTAAAACGACATCCGGCGAACTTGCCATCTGTGCATTTTTGGAACAATGTAATTAGTGAGTATACTAACGGGCAATATGAGCTTGTTGAGGCATATCCACGAACAGAATATGATGATGGAACGTTGGCGGATGTTTTCTTTTTTGAGAGTTGATATAATTTCTGATTATGAGTATTATCTCTAACAAGAAATAGATCGTGAAGCGTACTTTTTCTATAAAGAAATTAGCAATCTAAGATATCTAGTGAAAATTAAAAAATTTAATATTATTGATAAAAAATTGTGTTTCAAAAAGAGGTCTAAATTCACGTATTTATAGAAGTTTAAATAACATCTAAGTCCCTAAAATAAAAGGATAGTTAAATATATACATAAGTCGGAGGTTGGAAATGGAATGGAAAGAACTTAAAGCAGAAGAAATAGAGATAATTTTATTTAAACATTTTAACCGTTATCAAAACGTTACAAGGTGCTGGAGAAAAATAGAGGGTGAATGGGTTATTAAAGACATTGCTTTTTTAGAACAATGGGGAGAAGAGGACTATAAAATACTTGTATCTTGCCTAAAGAACACAGTATCAAAGGGTGGTGTTGTATTTGGTGCATTTGCGGATGGTTACCTAAAGGGATTTGCATCTGTAGAAGGTGGTATCTTCGGTAGAGATAAAGAATATATGGATTTATCATGTATCCATGTATCTTATGATCAAAGAGGTAGTGGTATGGGTAAACTTTTATTCCGTCTCTGTGCAGATTGGGCAAGAGAGCATGGAGCAAAAAAACTATATATATCAGCTCATTCCGCTGTAGAATCACAGGCGTTTTATAAAGCGATGGGATGTATAGAAGCAGTAGAATACAATATAGAGCATGTAGAGAAAGAACCTTGTGATTGTCAATTAGAGTTTGTATTAAGTTAATGATATAAATACGGTATTATTTCCAATCATCAGGCCATTAAGTAACTAATGCGCAATGCAGGGTTTTTCTTGTTAAAAAGAAACTTCCATTTCATTAAAGTAAACGATATCATGAGAAGTAATATTATATGATGGTTACTTTTAGATAATGGAAGTTTCATTTATTTTTTAATGACCATTTGAAAAAAATATAAGTAATTACTGTCACATTATGGACGGAACAACATAAATTTACTGATTGTCTAATTCTTCTGAAATCGTTCGAATAATATCTCCTGTAAGATCTTGAGTCTGTTCCCAATACATCATACCACCTAATCGCAGTTTCTTTACAGTATCTGCCTTGTATCGAATTGCTTCTAAATCTTCATAAGTGATAAAAATATCGCCATTATAAAGATAGGCAGCTTTAGAGATATCATCCCAGTATCTGGTATAACCATTTTTTGAAATATAATTTTCCTTTAAATTACTATAGGTGAAATCTGCTTCTCCATGAGTAATAGCGGCTTCTGCAGCCTGAAATAGTCCATGATTCTCAGATGGAACACCTCTCCATCCATATCCGTAAGCAGGAATACCCAAGACTAATTTTTCAGGTTTACAAACGTTACTATACTTTTGAATTCCTTGATATGTATTTATATGATTAGGTAATTCTTTGCTATTATTTAAATTACTATGATGTCCGGTTACCCTGGACCATGGCCCAACATAATCATATGCCATGAGATTAATATAATTTACAGAATTACTTACTTCTTTTATACCATAAGTCTCCACAGCCCAATCACCCATAGGTGCTGCAAATGATAAAGTATACTTTTTATCACTTGTTTTCGAAAGCTCATTAAATTTAGATCGTATTTCTTTCATCAAAAGTATAAAGTTTTCAGTATCTTCAGGACGTGCTTTAATTAATCCTGAATTATCTCTTGTGGGATATTCCCAGTCAATATCAACACCGTCCATGTTATAAGTTTTCAGATGGGAAACAATGCTGTTAATAAAAATAGAACGAGTTTCCTTTGTGAAAGCCATATCAGAAAAACCATCTCCGCCCCAGCCTCCGATGGCCAAATTAATCTTAAGATTAGGATAATGTTGCTTCAATGTTTCTAATTCTTTTGGAAGGTCTAATTCTTTGATTGGACTTACTTGAATGGTCGAATCGGGTGTTATTTCTCCAAAAGCAAGATTTATGTCCGTTAATAAGTCTCCGGGTACATCTCCCGCATGCCAGGTTTTATAAATAGGCAAATAAGCGACTTTCACAAATTCCGCCGTTGTGTTTTTTACTTCTATTGTTGCATTTTTTCTAAACATGATACACCTCCCAGTTCTTAAATCAAATACTTTCCTACACGAGGGGTTGCTGTTTCATACATTGGACCACTACAGCCTGAGTCTCCTAAAGAGTTAATATCTGTACCTTGTGTGTTGTCGTATGAATTGGTATTCACAGATATGGATTAATACACCCAGGTATACGATTTTGTTTCTTCCTTGGCTGCAGTTTCGAATTCTTTTGTAATCCCTCCATAAACTTCCTCTTATGTATAATATTTATAAATTATGAAGAAAATTATACACAAAAAAATAAATTGTTAAATATATATACCCACTATCATTATATAAATGAAATCAGGTAGGAGACTAATCATTAATTGATTAAATTAATTGATTAGTCTCCTACTTGATTTCATAATCCAAATAATAGAAATATTAACCAGATTTATACAAGATAACAATACTAAGCAAAAAAGAACAACTTCTCTTCATGACATTTTAACAATATATGGTAATATATATATAGAAATACAACAAAAAAAACAGCGTGGAATATAGTTTACTTGGGCGATTTGCATATATTTGGCGCTGAGCTTTTTAAGGGAGGAGTTAATAAAATGTCTAAATCGATGGAGTCTACAAAGCCGCCTTCAAAGGGTTTGGCTAAAAGGAAAAAAAATCTTATTTTACTAAGTATGCTTGCTCCAGGAGCAATTTGGCTTATCCTGTTACGATACCTACCAATGTTCGGTATCGTAATTGCGTTTCAGAAATTTGAAATTTACACAAAAAATCCAACTCTACTTAACAATATTATACATAGCAAGTGGGTAGGCTTTAAAAACTTCGGGTTTTTGTTTGCTACCTCGGACTCCTGGAAAATGATTAGGAACACAGTTGGCTATAATGCTTTATGGATTGTGCTTGGAACTGTCATCGCAGTAGCATTTGCGATTATGTTAAGCTTGTTAACCAAAAAGTTCGTAGCAAAAACCTATCAGACCGTGATGTTCTTTCCTTACTTTCTAAGCTGGGTTGTTGCAAGTTATTTCTTAATGGCTTTTTTGGACCCGACATACGGTCTAATCGCTCACCTCCAGAAACAGTTGGGAATGGAGGTAACAGATTGGTATATGATTAGCAAGCCATGGCCCATCCTTCTGACGGTTGCTTACCTTTGGAAGAATATCGGCTATTCCACGGTTCTGTATTTAGCAGCAATTACGGGTATTGACACCTCACAATATGAAGCAGCAAGTATTGATGGAGCGAATAAAAGGCAGCAGATCCGATTTATAACAATTCCTCATTTAAAAACCATGATTATCATCCTGTTTATCATGAGTGTAGGACGTATTGTTAATTCTGATTTCGGGTTGTTTTATACGGTACCTCAAAACTCCGGACCTCTCTTCCCTGCCACACAGGTTTTGGATACATACGTATATCGTTCATTTATGGCTACTAATAATCCTGGTATGAGTACGGCAGCCAGTCTGTTGCAGAATGTAGTTGGTTTCTTCTGTGTCTTAACTGCTAACTCAATTGTACGCAGAATTGATGAAGATAGCAGTTTGTTCTAGGAGGAGGAGAATATGAAATCTGATAATGTAAAAATTGTTTCAGTAAAGCATAGGTCTAGAATCAATAAGATCAGCCTGCCTTCTGAGATTACTATTAATATTATACTTGGTCTCTTTTGTTTGCTTTGCATTGTTCCTTTTATATTTGTCGTCATCATTTCCTTTACTGCAGAAGAGAGTATACGAGAAATTGGCTTCTCCTTTACCCCGACCAAGTGGACACTGGAAGCATATCAATTCGCATTCAATTCCAGCAAAGCAATTTGGCGTGCTTACTTTAACAGCTTTTTTATTACTATTTTGGGTACGATATTAAGTGTTTTAATTTGCGTACTATATTCTTATCCATTATTCCGAAAGGATTTTAAGTATCGCAGATTCTTTACCTTCTTCTGTTTCTTTACCATGTTGTTTGGGGGAGGCTTAGTACCAACCTATTATGTGAGTAAGAATATCTTGGGCTTAAACGATAATTATGCGGCGTTAATTGTACCGGCGTTATTTAATCCGTTTAATATCATAGTTATGCGTACGTTCTTTCAAAGTTCGGTGCCGACGGATCTTATTGAAGCTGCTGCAATTGATGGCAGCGGAGAATATAACACCTTGTTCAAAATAATCGTTCCGATTGCAAAGCCCGGAATTGCTACCATTGCATTACTGAATGCACTGGCATACTGGAATGAATGGTATCTGGCAATGCTGTATATCCGAACCGAAAGTCTTTACCCACTGCAGTATTTGCTGATGAGAACGCAGAATAAGATTGACTTTTTAACCAGGAATGCCGCCATGCTGGGCTCGGAGATTTCAAAGCTTGTACATGAATTACCGCAGCAAAATTTACGAATGGCGCTTGCTGTACTGATTGTAGTACCGATTGCATTTGCTTATCCATTCTTCCAACGATTTATCATATCGGGTCTTACAATAGGATCAGTAAAAGGGTAAGAACGACTGTTTAAGAAAGTCGCTTACATAAATAAAATTTAAGGGAGGATTTTTAATGAAAAAAGTACTATCAATTGTCCTAACGGTCGTGATGCTGACTGCACTACTTTCTGGCTGTGGCAAAACAAAAGACACAGAAACAGACACAAAAACTCCTAGCACTGTAACTAAAACACCGGATGATAGCAAGGATCCGACACCAACAGAAGAAGCAAAGATTGATATATCGAAGCCCGTTACATTAACCTGGTATCTCCATGGAAGTTCTGTTTCCGATGATAAGGCTGTATTGGAAAAAGCTAACGCATACCTAAAGGACAAATTGAATGTGACCTTGAAGCCAATCTGGGGTACATGGGGTGACTTCAATGATAACGTAGTTCTTTCTATTGGTGGCGGCGATGACGTGGATATTTATTTCACCTGCTCCTGGACTCAGAATGAATACAATTCATATGCAAGAAATGGTGCTTGGCTTCGCCTTGATCAAGAGGGGAATAACCTCATTGAAAAATATGCTTCAGATATATGGAACTTGCTTCCACAGGTTTTGAAAACAGGTGCTACCATTCCAGGAAATGATGGCTTAGGTGTATATGCTCTTCCAGGATATAAGGATAGTGCTACTCAGAACTGTTGGGACGTAAATGTAACCTTGTTAGAGAAATACGGTTATACGATTGATGATATTAAGAAAACAGATTATTATGGCTTTGGCGATATCCTTAAGACTGTAAAAGAAGGAGAAGGTGAAGACTTCTATCCGCTTAATGTTGAGGGTATGGTTCTGGAAAGAATGGTAAATAATTCGATAATCGTTGCCGGTGACTCCGGAATCAGTAATATGCTCTCATACTATATGAATCCTACCGATACTGCTAAAGAAGGAAGCTATGGTAATAAAATACTTAGTAAATTTGAGACACCTGAATATAAGAAATTTGTTGAAAAGACTCGTGAATATTATTTAGCTGGCTATATTGATCCTAAAATGGCTATTCGCACCCAGGCAAATGATGCTCGTGTTGCAGCTCAGGATTCAGGAAAATATCTCTTAGGTACACAAAGCTATGCTCTTGGATATGAAGATCAGGCAAGTGCACAACGTGGAATAGAAGTACAGATGGTTCCTGTCACACCTGCTTATCTTGATACCGCAGTTTCTCAAGGTGCTATGATGGCTATTTCAGCGGGTTGCAAGAATCCGGAAAGAGCAGCTATGTTCCTTAATCTGTTAAATACCGATCCATATCTTATGACGTTATTAAACTATGGTATAGAAGGTGTTCATTATGACATAGTGAATGGTGGCGAAGCTCGACTTAATAAAGAAGCTCGTACCAGTTATACTCCTTGGACTAATGGTATGGGTAATATTACCCTTCTTCCTCCACTGGAAGGCCAGGGGCTTGATTTCTGGGATACATTTAAGGCTTATTATGGAGGATGTAGTGAAGTCCCAATACTTGGATATTGTTTTAATTCAACGAGCGTTGAGAATCAATTGGCTGCATTAGCAAATGTTGCTCTAGAGTATGATCTTACACTTAATACCGGTGCTATTGATCCGGCAACAAAATTACCTGAATTTATACAGAAACTAAAAGACAATGGTATTGATCAAGTAGTAGCTGAGGCAAATACTCAATTAGATAACTTCCTCAAGGAAAAAAATAAATAATAATCATTGATATAATCTGAAAAGACGTGCCGTATATTATTAGAATTTTAATATACGGTACGTTTTTTTCAAAGATCTAAGGAGAAACGGGAGGACATAGAATGCGTAAGGTGCTAAAGAAGAATGAATATCTGTACAGTAAGCACTTAAAAAGAAACTTTCATTTTAACGAAGTAAACAGTATAATAATGTTGTGATATATCTATAATTGAGAATGTTAAATTTACAATTTAAAAATTTCATTTGAGAAGAATATTTTATTTATTACAATATACAGGAGGGAAAAGTGTGAAGGAAGGTTACTTCACATCATAAGACAGATTATGAAAGATATGATTTATCGATACCATTACCGTGGACATATTTCCTATGAAGGAGATTTTAATTTAGAGGAAAGACTAGCGGAAACAAAAGTGCACATTAAGAAACTAATAATGGAACATAAAGTGATGACCGCATGTCTCTATCGCCATGAAAATATGTTATTTGCTTACTATGAAGCGATTGGAGAAGAATTATTACCAGAAGAAGTATTTGGGGATTTACATAACTGCCTAGCAAAATGGCCTGGGGATGATACTACACGTGACTGGGTAAGAATGCATCATATCTACTGGCATTGCATTCCGGATGGAATAGAGGATTGGCGAAGAGCAACAAGACCGGAGTTAAGAAGAGGTAGGATTGCATATCTAAAACCAGAAACCATGTTTGAGTACGTATATCATCATGTTGCCATCACAGACGAAGGGCTACTTGTTGGGGATAAGTATCAATCCATTGGGTTACATGAGAATATCTTATTTTCATATTTTGAAGAGCCAAAGACCGAGATTAACATAAAAAGAGATGCATCAAAACCATCAAAAGCAATTGAGGATTGGCTTGGGGTTGATCCTGGTGCTCATTTTATCTTGTGGGAAAATGATCAACATTTTACCTTTATTGAGACATTGATTGCTATGGGGGAAAGTGACGAGCTTTAGATAGTAAAATATAGAGAGATGGGTAAAGAGCTGATAGACCTGCTAGGAAAGTCAAAATTCAGGAGGGATTACAATGCTGATAAACGATATGGTAGAATTATTTAAGAAACAAGCTGGGTTACTATATGGATTCGCAGACGTCTCTTATTGTGAATATTCAACAGAATATAAAACAGCTTTAGTGTTAGCAATGCCTTATGAAAATAAATTAACGCTTGAAATGTATTCTGAAATGAAGTTAGAGCAGGAAATACAAAATGCTAGACAGAAATTAAATTCATTATTACTGGAACTAGAAAACGTTTTACGGAAAAATCAATCAAAGTATTTCATACCTCCTGTGGCACAGAGGAATGAAACAGATTTAATAGCACCTTTTTCTTTTAAATATGCAGCAATACAAGCAGGACTTGGTTGGATTGGAAAAAATGATGTACTAATAACAAAACAATATGGTCCTAGCAATCAAAAGAGAAGTCTATCAATAGAGAAACTTGGTAGAAAGAACGCATGCGGTTTATGTATGGTTGTTTGTCCATATGGCATAGAGGCAAAAAATCAGTAATTCAACATGATATTCTATAGAAACTTTGTAGAATCATAGAGAAAATTTATGTATAATACTACTATTCCCGTTTTCAGGCCATTTGTACATAGTATTGTATCAGGAGAATGGTTTAATAGAATTCATTACGATATTGTGAAATTAAAAAAGGAGAGTATAAATGCATACATATACTGTTGAATTACCGGTTTTTCCAGATAGACAGGTAAGTATTACAGACTACCAAGCAGTATCTGGAGGTATTGTATCGAATACAGCTGCAATCAATCAATCAATTACTGAATTATCAAAGCTCGGTGGTGGTACGGTTAACGTCCCAGAAGGGATTTGGCTTACAGGTCCTATTACTTTAAGGTCAAATATTAACCTTCATCTAGAAAAAGGTGCATTAATTACCTTTGATAAGAATCCGGAAGAATACCCAGTGATTCTTACCAATTATGAAGGACAGCCAAGACTTCGTGCAGTTTCTCCAATCCATGCGTTTGATGAAGAGAATATTGCAATTACTGGTGAAGGTATTATTGATGGTAATGGTCACGAATGGCGTCCATTAAAAGAGTTTAAGTTACCGAAAAGACAGTGGCAGGCACGTTTAATGAAGAGTCCTTATGTGATTGATACAAAGGAAGGCGGTATCTGGTATCCAAGTAAGACAGCGTATGAAGGCTGTTTAGAAGGAGAAGTAAACATTGAAGCTCCAGATGCACTTAAAAAAGCAGCACGAAACTATGATCTTTATCGTCCAGTTATGACGAACCTTGTACGTTGTAATAAGGTATTAATAGAAGGGGTTACGCTTCAGAACTCACCTGCATGGAACCTTCACCCATTACTTTGTACGAATCTAACCCTTCGAAATGCGTTTATCCGAAATGCCAGTTTTGCTCAAAATGGTGACGGACTTGACTTAGAGTCTTGTCGTTTCGTTGACATTTACGGAGTGAATTTCGATGTTGGCGATGATGCTATTTGTATAAAATCCGGTAAGAATGCGATTGGAAGAAAAATTACCGTACCTACCGAACACGTTCATATTAGGGACTGTGTCGTATATCATGGACATGGTGGATTTGTAGTTGGTAGTGAGATGTCACGTGGTGTACGAGATTTAGTGATAGAAAATTGCTTATTCTTAGGTACCGATACAGGAATACGTTTTAAGAGTGCAATTGGACGTGGTGGAGTTGTGGAGGATATAACAATCCGTAACATTCAGATGACGGATATTGAAGAAGACGCAATTATATTTACTATGGGTTATACTTTATTCCGTATGGACCATCAAGCGTCTGATGAACCAGATACAATTTCGAAAGAGGATATACCAGAGTTTAAGAATATAACCATCCGCGATGTTAACTGTCTTCGAGCAGGACAAGCTATTAAAATTGATGGGCTAGAGCAGATGCCAATTCATGATATTACATTAGAAAATGTTATGATTCAAGCGAAGAAGGCAATCGAGATTAAGAATGCGAATCAGATTTTCTTTAAGAATGTTTCGGTAACTAATCAGGATAATTTAAATCAATCTTTTGTATTTAAAGAGGAAGTCTTATCTGACTGTAGTCATAATTTCTAGTCATTTGCATAGAATTAACCAAAGTGTTGTACGAGCATGCTGTCAGGAATAGTGTGAAAAGAAATGATATTTTTCAAATAAGAGATTGTATAATAACAAATCCAAGGTTGAACCTTTTCACAAAGTATGCGCAGAAATGAGGTTTGGTTATGGAGCAAGTTGAAGAACGAAGTGAAGTACTACGGAGAAGACAACGAGAAGAACAACGAGAAAAACAGACAGAAGAAGAGACAGAAGAACAACGAGATCAAAGTAGGAATGACTTAGAAGATAATGGGGGTAGACCTGGTGATAAGGCGGGAACATTACCTAGGTTCGGGGAATCCAAAGCACTTCATCAAACTTTCGATACTAAGTCTAAGAGTACTCGTTACTTTAAAGGCTTATTCGGAAGAATCATTATTGCATGTTTCCTGTTTCTATTATTATTTCTAGGGCGGATGTTTTCAGTTAATGTGTTTGGTCAAAACACAGATAGTATCATAGAAGAGGTTAGAAATAATAAGTATGTAGAATCTTTAGAACAGAAGCTAACAGAGTTATTCCAATCTGATAAAAATGATTCGCAAATAGAAAAGTAAAAATACGTTTCAATGAAAGGGTGGATATCTCCACTCTTTTTTGTTATAATGAATAACGGACTAAAAATTAGGACAGGCTTTGGCAGATGATTTGATGCCTACTTTTTATATAGTGCTGACGCTCAAATTCATACGGCGCCAGAATGGAGGATTTTAATGAAAAAACTAGCATTATCCGATGAAATATTATTAACGATAGATAAGCCAGCGCGTTATATCGGTAACGAAGTAAATATGGTGGTTAAAGATAAGGAAAAGGTAGATATCCGTTTTTGTATGTGTTTTCCTGACGTATACGAAGTAGGTATGTCACACCTTGGTATTCAGATTCTTTATGATATGTTTAATCAAAGAGAGGATACGTATTGCGAACGTGTATATTCTCCATGGATGGATTTGGACAAGATTATGAGAGAGAAGAACATACCATTGTTTGCTCTTGAGTCTCAGGATCCGATAAAGGATTTTGACTTTCTAGGTATTACACTACAATATGAGATGTGCTATACCAACAT
>NZ_DAMADT010000028.1:51555-59752 GCF_031997925.1 Lachnoclostridium sp.
AACATCCTACAAATCTTAGATTTATCAGGCATTCCAATCTATGCAAAAGATAGAACAGAGGAGGATCCAATCGTGATTGGTGGTGGTCCATGTTCCTATAATCCAGAACCGATTGCAGATTTCTTTGATATGTTTTACATCGGAGAAGGAGAAACCGTATACGATCAGGTACTAGATGCATATAAGGAGAACAAGGCAGCAGGTGGCAGTAGAGCAGACTACTTAAAGCGTGTTGCACAAATTGAGGGTATCTATGTGCCAGCTTTCTATGAAGTGTCTTATAAGGAGGATGGAACCATTGCATCTATGACTCCGAATAATGAGTATGCGAAAGATAAGGTTAAGAAACAGGTAGTGATGAATGTTAGTGATACGTATTATCCTAGAAAACCGCTAGTACCTTATATTAAATCAATTCAGGATCGTGTGGTACTTGAAATTCAGCGTGGATGTATTCGTGGATGTCGTTTCTGTCAGGCTGGTATGTTATATCGACCAACAAGACAAAGAGACGTTGATTATTTAAAAGACTTAGCAAAAGATATGATAGAATCCACAGGACATGAAGAAATATCTCTTAGTTCTTTAAGTTCCAGTGATTATGATAAGCTTCAGGAACTCGTTTATTTCTTAATCGATGAGTTTAAGAAGAACGGTGTGAATATTTCTCTTCCATCTCTTCGTATTGATGCGTTCGCACTTGATGTTATGAGCAAGGTACAGGATATCAAAAAGAGTAGCCTTACCTTTGCACCAGAGGCAGGTTCTCAGCGTCTTCGTGACGTAATTAATAAAGGACTCACCGAAGAAGTGATTTTAAAAGGAGCGATGGATGCATTCCTTGCGGGATGGAATAAAGTGAAACTTTATTTTATGCTAGGTCTTCCAACGGAAACAATGGAAGATATTGAAGGAATTGCTACGATTTCCAATCAGATAGCAAGAGAATATTATACCATACCAAAAGAAGAGAGAAATGGTAAAGTGCAGATTACTGCAAGTACCTCTTTCTTTGTTCCAAAGCCATTTACCCCATTCCAGTGGTCAAGAATGGTAACCAGAGAAGAATACCTAGAAAAGCAGCGTTTCTTAAATGGTAAGATGAAAGAACAATTAAATTATAAGAGTATTCGTTACAATTGGCATGATGCAGAGGTTACGATTCTTGAAGGTATATTTGCACGAGGTGATCGTAAAATTTCGAAATCCATTTACGATGCATATCAAAAGGGATGTATTTACGATGCTTGGTCTGAGTATTTTAAATATGATACCTGGATGGAAGTATTTAAGGAAAATGGCGTAGATATCCCATTCTATACGAGCAGAGAGCGTGAAGCTGATGAAATTTTCCCTTGGGACTTTATTGATATTGGTGTTACGAAGAAATTCCTTCGTAAAGAATATGATCGTGCAGTAGAAGAAACGGTAACCCCAAACTGTAAGATGTCTTGCTCTGGCTGTGGTGCAGCGACTTTTCAAGGTGGAATATGCTTTGAGGCCCATACAGGAAACAACAATATAAATTGCTAAGTTTTCTACATTGTTTCAAGTATAAAAATGCCATATACGCAAGCATTTTCACATCTGAAACAGTAGAGAACTAAAGTTCAATTTATATAGTTTATTGATAGGAAGGGATTAATCAAATGAAAGTAAGAATAAAATTTTCGAAATATGGTGTGGTAAAATTTATCGGCCACTTAGACGTAATGCGCTATTTTCAAAAAGCTAATAGACGAGCAGGAATCGATATAGCTTATAGCCAGGGTTTTAATCCGCATCAGATCATGTCTTTTGCAGCACCGCTTGGTGTTGGTTTAACCAGTGATGGCGAGTATGTGGACGTTGATTTTAATGTGATTGAAACTGAGGAAGCTATTATAAAGAGTTTAAATGCCGTTATGAATGAAGGATTTGCGGTAACAGAAGCTAAGATTTTAAAAGAGCCTTTACCAAATCAGAAGAGAGAGACAGCGATGTCACTTGTGGCAGCGGCAGATTATTTAGTCTCCTTAAAAGATGGTTATGAGTTAAAGAAAGAAAATGGGCAAATACTAGATAAAGATGAGTTTCATAAATTATTTGATGAGTTCTATCGTCAGAATCAGATCGTAATCAATAAAAAGACAAAGAAGAGTGAAAAGGAAATGGACATCCGTCCTTATATTTTCCTTTATGGAATCACAGAAGAAGAATTTCTTTCCGCAGGAAAAGAACTTAAGGTTACGAATTCAGTGAATGGAATAGAACATGCAGATACTTATGAAAATGGCATTCGTGTGTTTTTATGCTTAGCAACAGGAAGTGTAATTAACATAAAACCTGAGCTTGTCATGGAAGCATTTTGTGAGAAACATGGCATTAAATTTGAAGCATATGCATTTCAATATCACCGTATGGAGACTTATGCAAATGTTGCTGACCACGGAAAAACTATTGAAGAAATGATTCTAGCTGTGGAACAAAAAGAATCCTATGCATTAAAGCTTGATCCATTAGGTAAAGTAGGAATAATGTAAGGTAAAGGAAGGCTTATTATGAGTGGTAAACTGATTGTTACGAAAATGGATGATAACATTGTGACTGCATTATATGAAGGCAATCAGATGATTCAGGTAAATGTCGACCGTGAGGAAGAGGTATCATCTCTTGGTAATATTTATATTGGTAAAGTTAAAAATATAGTAAAAAACATCAATGCTGCATTTGTAGAAATATCAGATAAGAAGATGTGCTATCTACCTCTAGCCGATGTTGTAAATCCCATTTTTACGAATGGGAAGTCAAGCGATAAGGTAAA
Source organism: Lachnoclostridium sp. (assembly GCF_031997925.1). Classification (NCBI taxonomy): domain Bacteria; kingdom Bacillati; phylum Bacillota; class Clostridia; order Lachnospirales; family Lachnospiraceae; genus Lachnoclostridium; species Lachnoclostridium sp. The sequence goes on from NZ_DAMADT010000028.1 coordinate 54,359, forward strand.
TATTGGAGACGAATTAGTGGTGCAAGTAATTAAAGAAGATATTAAAACAAAGGCTCCAGTTGTAACTACAAGTATTTCTTTCACTGGAAAATATGTAGTTCTGATGCATGGAACAAAAACAATTGGAATCTCTACAAAGATTGGTTCGGAACAGAAAAGAAAGAGCTTAAGAAGCTTGGTTTCACCTCTCCTTGGAGAACAGTATGGTTTTGTGTTAAGAACCAATGCGATGGAAGCAGAGGATGGTTTGATTGTGGAGGAAATAGAGCAGTTAAAGAATCAATACGACCGCATCTTAACCTATGGAATCTATAGAAATCGTTTTTCGCTTCTTTATAAGACCTTACAACCATTTTTATGTGCGATTCGAGATGGTTTTGCCAAGGACTTAGAAGCTATCATTACAGACGATTTATCTTTATATGATGAAATCAAAGAATATCTGACGGAGCATCAGAAAGAAGATATTGAGAAGCTTACATTCTATCAAGATAAGTTATTAGCACTTTCAAAACTTTATAGTATTGAAACAAAACTATCCCGTGCGCTACGAGAAAAAGTTTGGCTTCCATGCGGCGGTTCCTTAATTATTCAGCCAACGGAAGCTTTAACAGTAATCGATGTGAATACTGGTAAGGCAGTATCAAAGAAAAAGAACGTTCAGGAAACATTTTTAAAGGTGAACTTAGAGGCAGCGGAAGAAATAGCTGCGCAGATTCGTCTGCGAAATCTCTCAGGAATTATTATTGTTGACTTTATCGATATGATATCGGAGGATGCGAAGACACAGTTACTAAGAGTATTTGAAGAATATCTAATAAAAGATCCAATAAAAACAACCTTAGTGGATATGACTGCCCTAAACCTTGTAGAGATTACAAGAAAGAAGGTACGAAAGCCTCTTCATGAACAAATGAAGCATACTGAACTTGCGGTATGCGAAGAGGAATGATCAGGAATGGTGAAATAAATGAAAATTACAAATGCTATGCGTATGCTAACTCAGGCTGGAATTGAATACAAAGCGATGGAATATGAAGTGGAGGAAGATCATCTTGCTGGAGTCCATGTTGCGAATCAAATAGGGATGCCTGTGGAACAGGTATTTAAAACCCTAGTGGCACATGGGGAGAAAAAGGGATATCTCGTCTTTTGTATTCCGGTAGCAGAAGAACTTGACCTAAAAAAGGTCGCAAATTTGATTGGAGATAAGAAAATCGAGCTTGTTCCTGTAAAAGATCTTCTTGGTCTTACTGGATATATTCGTGGTGGTTGCTCTCCAATTGGTATGAAAAAGAAGTTTCCAACCTACGTAGATGAAACAGCAATTCTTTTTGATGAAATTACGGTAAGTGCTGGGGTGCGTGGCTGTCAGTTATTAATACCAAGAGAAGAACTCATAGAGTTTTTGCAGGCAAATCTTAGTGATTTAACGGTTGAATAGATTGTTTGGTTTGTTTTTTGTTATTTTATATAAGTTATATAAAGTGTGTTGCTAGAAAACAACTATAAGGGTGCTTTCACAAAATAGATGGGTAATCAACTCTATTCTGTAAAAGCACCCTTATTTTAATTTGGCACTCCTTTCACATACATATAATTTGAGTCATACTCTATATTAAAAGTTAGATCTTCTAATAAGAATTCCTTTCATATAATGTGAGTCATTATGTGTATGATATATGAGCATTTTTTCCTCTTCTGTACATCCTATCAGAATCTTAATTTCGGAATCCTTCTTAAACAAATCAACAGTACATATGATGGAATCAATGATGGGCTCACCCATGCTACCCCTCCATATATCAATTCCACCACCGTCCATGGAAGAGGTATCTTTTAGATATCCATAATCAACATGATAAATAAAATCAGGGTATTTGGGATGCACGGTGCCTTTCGGTCTATCGATAATGATTTCAGAAGAAGAAACTAATTCATAGAGTGCATTCCAGAAATCTTCATTGTATTCCATATGCTACGTCCGGTAATATAAAAATGCGTATCATATAGTAATTACTTTAGATACTGTAAAATGAAGCTGTGTTATTTTCAGCTGGTTTATAATCAAAGAAATGGATTGGGTTTATGGAAAGACCCTTATCTATTTTCCTTTTAATTTTAATTTATGTACAAATTTTTTTAGTATAAAATAAATTAATAACCTCTTATTATATCAGAATAAATCATAGATACAATCTCATCTAGGCTTAATTCTTTTCGTATTATTTTCTCTTTTATAATTCCTATATAATCTTTTTCCATCCACCACTTTCTCATCTCAGCTTCCCCAAAATCATTACAATTTGGTTTTTTCATATGTCGGATTAACGTTTCTTCAAATGGTAAATCAAAATAATAAGCGTAAATATTATTATCATATTCTGATAGTAACGTAGTAAATAATCCTTGATACCATGTTGCATTTAAAATCCCTTCAATGATTACAACTTCGCAATTTTTTCTTCCATATGCTGCAAGGTCTATTAAAAGAGGAATTGCTTTCGTATCGATTCCATCCTTTACATATAAAAGTTCTCTTCTGATTACGTCTTGTGAAATTAGCATTGTTCCATAACCAAACTTTTTTTGTAAAGCTTTTGCGGTTGTCGACTTTCCACTTCCGGAATTGCCCCTAAGTATAATTAACTTTGTATGGCTACTCATTTATAATAACCACCTCCAGGTTCTATTTTAGATAAGTTAGATAGGAATCATTCCAAAGTTGAACTTCTATATAACGATTGTTTTTATTAAGGTCATTAAGAAATGAAGAAATATCTTGTGACTTCTCTAGTAAAAAATCATGTAACATATCTTTGTTGAGCGGTTCTAATCTATTATCGGAATCTATAATGCCCATACTATCGCCAATTGTAAAGCTTATCTCTGTTTGTGAGATATCATCTAACAAAAGCTGAGTCTTTCTCCCGTTTTTATACCATGAATCTAAATATGTACTTTCTCCTAAGACAAAATATAAAGGACTTGAGTTTTTAGGTTTCCCTCCTAATTTTAGAAAACTATCGTATAACCATTTTTCTGTACGCACTCTTTTCTTGTAATAACCGGGAAAATCACTTTTTTGGAATCTACTAAATGAAGTAAAAGAAGATTCTACATGCTGTGATAAGTCAGTAGCAAGGAGAAATGCCTCGCTTTCGGTTAACTGAGTAAGGTTATGAAATGGTTTACACCGCTTATCACAGTAATTTGTTATGTAAAGGTCAGGATACATGATTTCCTTCTTTCTAACGCGTCATTGTAGCGTTTGTTTGATAACAATGGAGTTAGTGACTAATAAGATGATAGTTATGTTTTGATGATTTTCCTTCGATAGATTTTTAGTGACAGCTTCAAGGAAGCAGTAAATTTCAATGATATAATTATACTGTTTTGCATGAAAAATTGCTATACAATCAGTGTTAATAATAGGCTATTTCATTTAGTATTAATCTTAAAATTCCGATATATCTAATTTAAGTGTATACCAACTCAGTTTGTATAACCCAGTTTACATAACCCCTTCAAAACCTAATGTTCCTTGAAATACAAGGAAATCTTATTTGAATAACAATCTGCTATATAGTAAAATTAATACAATTAGTGAATCCTCATACAGTTATTTAAATAAATACTAATTATTATAGGAGAATTTACTTTCGCTTAACATAACAAGGGAGCATGTTAGATTTTTAAGTAATAACAAATATCTTTTTGATTAAATAATAAATGAAATCTAGGAGAATTATGATGATTAAAAAAGCTACCCAAGAAGAGTTACATACATTAGCGCAATTGGCTATTTTATTATGGCCAGACCATACATTAGACGAGTTAGAGGATGAGTTTTTGGAGTATATTGAGAAGGAAGATGCTACTTTTTATATTGCATATAAAGATAATATATCGGTAGGGTTTGCACAATGCCAACTAAGATACGATTATGTGGAAGGTACCTCTAGTAGTCCAGTGGGATATGTGGAGGGAATCTTTATCAAAAAAGAGTATAGAAATCAAGGGTATGCTAGTAGGCTTTTAAAAGAATGTGAGAACTGGGCTAAAACTCTAGGCTGTGAGGAATTTGCTAGTGACTGTGAACTTAGTAATCAGGATAGTTTAGCATTTCATTTAACAGTTGGGTTTGAAGAAGCAAATAGAATCATTTGTTTCACAAAAAAGCTGTAGAGTTAGCTTAAAGTAACAAAAGGTTAGAGAACCAACAGCTACATCCATACTAAAAAACTAATATTTTGCTTTACTTGCACGGAAAGTGAAGATATAAATCGTTATATTAGTGAAAGGAGGGAAAGCATGATAAACACTATAGATCAAATCGATGCTGTGATAGAAAAATATTCTGATATGATCATAAGAATTGCTTATCAGAATTTAAAGAATCAGGCTGATGCTGAAGACGTAGCTCAAGAAGTTTTTTTAAAACTGATGAGAGAAGAGGAATTTAAAGACGGAGGAATACTATGCTCTTGCAAGCGTATTGATAGAGAAGGTTTATCAAGGACAAAGTCAGGTAGATGATATTATCGTGATAAAACACTAGAGAACAATAAATAAGAATATAATCTTTGATCAATAATAATGAATTTACACTTAAAATAGAGAGTAAAACACTGAGTAATGATACTATATTTCAATGTTTTATAGGTTTTAAGATTTTAAGTGAGTAAATTCATTATTATTGACTTAATTAATACCATATAGTACTATATTATATAGAACGGAGGTGAGGACAATAAGAAAAACTGATGGCGGTTTTTTAATATCACAGATGAAGCAAGTTGGCAGTAGAATCTTCGAAAAACTACTAGAAGATGCGGGTGTGGATGCTTTTAACGGTGCGCAGGGACGAATTCTTTATGTGCTGTGGCAGTCAGATAATATTCCAATTGTAGAACTTGCTCGAAAAACAGGGCTTGCGAAGACAACTCTTACTAGTATGCTTGACCGTATGGAAAATGCCGGACTTGTCACCCGTGTATTTGATAAATGCGACCGTCGGCAGATACGCATTACCATAACCGAAAATGCTCGAGCATTAAGTGATGAGTACGAAAAGGTATCGATGAAGATGAACGAAATTTATTATGCTGGTTTTACAGACGAGGAGATCATAGCCTTTGAAAACACACTGCGGAGAGTGCTCGATAATCTAAATGAGAGGGAGCGAACAACATGACGGAACAAATTAAAAATGAAATTAATTTATTAGTTGAAAATGCAAAAGTAGCATATGTTTCATCCGTTGACGGGAATGGATATCCCAGTATAAAAGCCATGCTTTCATTACAATATGATGATTTATTTACACATTACTTCTCTACCAATTTATCCTCGCGCCGTACACAACATTTTTTGCACAACTCGAAGGCATGC
>NZ_DAMADT010000029.1:0-59481 GCF_031997925.1 Lachnoclostridium sp.
TCTCTTCCGCAACCACATTCCATTTCTCTTCTGCCACATTCCATTTCTTTTCTGCCACATTCCATTTCTCTTCTGCAACCATGATCCATTTCTTTCATGCAACCATGATCCATTTCTTTCATGCAACCATGGTCCATTTCTTTTCTGCCACATTCCATTTCTTTTCTGCAACCATGGTCCATTTCTTTTTTACAACCACGCTCCATTTCCCTGGTACTTTCGCATCCCATCTCTCTTCTACGGCTACCATCGTGGCGCATACCAATTCCAGTTCCAAATCCTGAATTCATCATAGGACGATTAGACATAGAACGTCCCGAACTGTAATTCATCGCTTTCACCTGGTTATTACTATTCGTAGAGTTTCTGTTTCTTTTTCTGTTATTCATAACTACTCCTTAAATGGATAAATACAATATATCTTATTCTCGAAGGTGTAAAAGTGTTATTCTTTCTTCCTTAAATCCTCATAATTTTCAAAGAACGTCTAAATACAAGCAATTATTTTAAACTTTTAACCTAGTATTACATACAAATTTCAACATCAAGCATAAATTATATAGTAAATAAGAATTGGAGGTTTATATGGTAAATCAAGAATACTGTGAACTTACCAAAAAAGAAATTCTGTCAATTCTAAAACATACAAAATGGTGTCACTTAGGGATTTCTGATTGCGATCAACCCTATATCGTTCCAATGTATTTCTCCTTTGAACCAAAAGGGAATCATATCTGCTTTTCGTTACTAAGTTTGCGTAATGGACAAAAGATGCTTTATATGGAACATAATCAGAAAGTATGTTTAGAATTCGAACTACAAAGAGAAAATTATTTTTTTAGTATTATTGTATATGGCACTGTTACAATATGTCCTCCTACTTATAAAAACTCTCTCCTTGAAGTAACGTCAACTCAAGTAACAGGGCGTTGTTATATGTTATATTAACAAAGAGCTTTGTCACTCTTACAAAGTGGCGCCGCTTTATCCCCAGATTTCTATCTTGAGAGCAAAGGTACTTTGTGCACTAAACCCACATGTGCATCCCTTGGTGATTTTTTAATTTATGACATGAAAAAGCAGAGATGAATAGCTTTTATAGTGAGGAATCAAGCTCCTATAAAATTTTATTCATCCCTGCTCTTACCAGTTGCTCATATTTTTATTATACATTCAGTATATATGCATCAGGTACATAAAAGGTACAAGCTGTACCAAATTTCATTGATTTATCGGTATTAGAATCTAAATTAATTTAAATTTTTAATTATTGAGTCTTTTTTATATATTAGGTAAGTATAAAAAATCCTTAATGCAATATGTTACTTTTCTTTTAGCTCTTTCGATATTAAAATGAAAAATCCGCATATTTTCACTTCAATTACTGCATACTACCACCATATTGCAATAAATTCATTGCAGCTTGACTACTTGCAAATTATAAAAAGGAGAAGTTATAATGTCTATCATAAAAGTAATTTTGGCTTCTTTTGCCTCTATCGTTGCGTTATTTTTCTTATGTAAGCTTATTGGTTATCGGCAGATGTCTCAAATGAGTTTATTTGATTACATCAATGGGATTACCATCGGCTCCATTGCTGCAGAAATGGCTACAGAACTTGAAAATCCGATCTATCCATTGGTAGCGATGATTATATATAGTATTGTTGGCGTAGCATTATCAATTGGAACAGATAAGTGGCTTGGTTTTTCTCGTTTTGTGAATGGTTATCCTCTTGTACTACTAGATAACGACAAACTATATTATGAAAATTTTAAAAAAGCGAAAATTGATATAGAAGAATTTCAGATACAGTGCCGTAGCAGTGGTTATTTTGACATTAATACGATACAGACAGCCCTTCTTGAACCAAACGGTACCGTGAGTATCCTTCCTAAAGCTCCCCATAAACCAGCTAGCCCAAAAGATCTTAATATAAAAGTACCACAAGAGTACATGGTATTTAACTTAGTTCTTGATGGAATTATGATTGTCTCTAATCTAAAAATTCTTACTCTTGATGAAGCCTGGCTTATCAATCAGCTTAAGTCTCAGGGATATAATGATTATCATGAGCTTTTATTAGTTACTTGTAATCATAAACACGAAATTACTGTTTACAAGCGTTACAAAAAAGATCATGCATCATAAGGTTGCCAGGAATTATAATTAAGGATACAGGATAGTTTCAAATAAAATGGAATATTCCTTTGAGAAACAAATTTCTTTTCATAGGAATATTCCATTTGATTTATTTATTGCTCTTTTATTTATCTATTTATCTAATATTTGCCCCTTCTTTATTTGGGTGAAGACCGTCTTCTTGGTAAAAGCTCTGAATATCATTTCCAGTAATCTCGCGAAATGCTTGGTGCACATCAATCATGTAAACCAAGATAAGTACCTGTGGATTTGACTCTTTAATCGAATCAATAATCTCTTGATAAAAAATTGGAAACTCCTTATGGTATGCTATCAGAATATAATTTTCTTCTTGTATCGGAAGAATATCGTTCATCCCACCCTTTTTACATCCATGGTATTCTCCTTACTTTATCTTACTCGATACAGTTTACTTTCATGAGGTTGTAACGATACACTAACCCTATCGCTTACCATTCCAATATCTTCTCCCTTCCATAAGTCCCTAAGCAAAACATTATGAAGCTCTAATTCTTCTAGATAAACTGTGACATTTCTAATGCAATCACTTAAATTGAATAACGCCAAATATTTACTTCCATCGATATCCTCACTAGTCCATATTGCTTCATTTTGATTCCGAGTAATCTGTCTCGCTCCAAAAGAATGCTTATTCATGCGAAGGACTTCTTTATTGGTTAATAAGGATAACGTCCAATCATCATTTTTTCTAAGTTCAGCTCCGAGAATTAGCGGTGATCGAAATATACTCCATAGTGTAAGCATCGTCTGTTGCTCTTCTTTCGTAAAATTTGTCCAATGACCAATTCCATCTATAGTAATGCATATGTGACCAAGAGGTAGCATATCACAATCTGGAAAACAACCTGGAGAAACATGCTTTTGCCATATCTCACAATAAGTAAACATCTCTTTTAATAAATCCCAGCGATCCCAAAAATCATCCGTAATTCTCCACATATTTGCATTCCTTGATAAATGCCAGGATTTCTGAATCACCGCCGCTCCTGGAGATAGGCTAAGAACCATCGGTCTTCCACAATCGTCGATTGCCTTACGAATCATTTCAATCTCTTTCTCCGCGGAATATGGATTATTCGGATAAGCATTCGTGTTACAGATATCGTCAACCTTCACATAATCAACACCCCATGAGGCATACAGAGCAAAGATGGAATTATAATATTCCTGTGCACCTTTTTTGGTTGCATCGACACCATACATATCACTGTTCCATTTACAGATGGAGGAAGAATGAGCAATTTGATCACAAGTAATTTCTTTCATACCATAGACAGGTAGTTGAGAAATTTATCCATATACTCTGCATTACCAAGTAAGTCTGCTTCCGTGATGGCAGGGCCATAGCAATCCCAACTGTTCCACCCCATTGGTGGCGTTAATGCTACATAGTCTTTTTTTAGCACTTTGATACCCCCTCTTTCTATTGTATAAAAACGTACTATTAATTGGTAAAATCTTCTACATATTAAGAAGTATACACCTAGCATTCGACTATGCCAAGAGTAAATGACTATCTAAAATGTGGAAGTATTTTATCATACCAAAGCACATAAACTCACATTCTGTCGAGCCGTGAATACTATATTACTAGAGAGCTAAGAAAATTTCCGCTTGCTCCGCTTATAACGAAAGGAGTTAAGAGTGAACGATTTTTTAATCTTTTACTCAGAAAGTTTGTGTCTGCGCTGCATCCACAAACTTATTATGCGTAAAAAGCAGCGCAGAAATGAGGTTTAAATGAATCAAACTGGACGTGGAGACCAAGACTTTGGGAATTGTGATTGTGACTGTGAATGCAGAGAACATTTCCAAAAGGATGAGTGTTGCGAAGATAACTGTGATTGGGAAGACTATGATCGAAATAACTGTGGTAAAGATCGCTTTGGGGACGGTCGTTTTGATGACGATCGTTTTTGGGATGATCGTTTTGATGACGGTCGTTTTGATGACGGTCGTTTTGGGGATGGTCGTTTTGGGGACGGTCGTTTTGGGGATGGTCGTTTTGGGGATGGTCGTTTTGGGGACGGTCGTTTTGGGGACGGTCGTTTTGGGGATGATCGTTTTGATGACGATCGTTTTGATGACGGTCGTTTTGGGGACGGTCGTTTTGGGGACGGTCGCTTTGGGGACGGTCGTTTTGGGGACGGTCGCTTTGGGGACGGTCGTTTTGGGAACGGTCGTTTTGGGGACGGTCGTTTTGGAAACGGTCGTTTTGATGACGATCGATTTGGCCGAAGAGAATGTGACTGTAATAGAAAGGGTGATAAAGACATCGAATGCAAACGACCTCATCGACCACCTTGCCCATGCTGTAAACATAAACATCCGAGATAGATGTCTGCATAAAGAATATTAAGACAAGATGAAACGATTTTTAATCTTTCACTTAGTAAGCTTAAGTATGCGTTGCATTCATAACCTTGATGTTACACTTTGTCTTGCTAGCAAGACAAAGATGGGCGTAGATATAAGGGTATAACCGAAAATATTAATATGTAGCATATCTATTTAGTAAAGGAGGGGATTACCCCTCCTTTACTCATTCATTACAAGAAAAAATTTTAATTAAGCGTACTTTTTTGTTCATACTATTTTATTTACCAACTTCTTAATAATGAATCACTTATCAATTCCCATTTTTCCTACTCTTTACCCAATGCATGCATAACGATAAATCCTACCACAGCACATGGAATACACCAAATCCACTCTAAACCATTTGGAACCCCTGGGAATATCTCTGCCACTGACCCTATCATAAACCCAAGAATTATTAAATAGGTTGGCCTTGGATACTTATTCATTGCTTTCTCTAGTAGCCTTGTGGTTAATAAAATACCAAGAATTCCACCAATTCCTAACGGTATCAAATAAGGGAGATAGACTCTTGAGATAGAGTCCATCGTATTTTGATACATCCCCATAACTAAAAGCATATAGGATACACTAATTCCCGGCAAAATTAGAGCAACTGCTACAAAGATACCTGCTGCAATCAATAATAATATTTCCCTTAGTCCTACGTTTAATGACACCGTAAACAAATTCTCTGGTAAACGTGCGATTCCAACAACCAATGCAATCCCGAATAATAGGTAGAAAACTGTACTGAAGGATAATTTACTGACATCGGCCTTTTTTATTATAAATGGAATTCCACCAGCCACAGCGCCTAAAAAGAAATATAAGGTTGGCATAGGGTATTTCTCAATGAGCGCAAGGATTGGTTTAGCAATGACAACCATCCCAAGAAGTGCACCAAGTACAAACGGAATTAGTACTTTCAGTGCTTTCTTCGGATGTTGAAAAAAATTACTAACTGATGTTATTAATGAATCATATATTCCAAGAAGCATAGCCATTGTACCCCCACTTACTCCTGGTACAAGCATAGAACCCCCGACTATAACTCCTTTTCCTCCATCTCTTACGACACTTTTCACGAATCTTGTCTCGTTTTCCTGCCCGGATTCTTGTTTCTGATTCTCCATAACCTACCTCCTAAATCATTTACTTTTCCTATTATGAAAATTTTCCTTAATTGAGTATGTTGTAATGTAACTTTACTTTCTTTTTATATTTTTACAGTATGAATAGAGTTTATTCTTAACATTATATTAGTAGACAAGATTTTTTATCCAAATGGATTTATCTATACGTCTACCGTACCAATTATCAAGAAAAAAGAGGGTACAATTAAACTTATCCATATAAAAGTCCATAACTTTTTAGGATTCTTTTGATTGTACCCTCACTTAGCTTAAATTTTATTTATTATCTTTTTCTCTTTTCCCACATAGTCCAAAGTACTCCAGCCACACATATAGAGGAATAGCAACCACTAATTAGGCCAAAGAACATCGGTAAGGTAAACACCTTAATGGAGTCGATACGAAAGATAACAGAAGCAATTAACATAGTTAAAACACAAACCGCAGTTGTAATTGAAGTATTAACAGAACGATGTAATGTCTGTGTATTACTTTCATTCACTAACTCTACCATATCTTGCTTTGGATTCTTTTTACGATTCTCTCTGACACGGTCATATATAACAATGGTATCATTAATCGAATAACCGATAATAGTTAATACTACTGCAACAAAAGCATCATTTATTGGAATTCCAAATATAACAAAGACGAAAAATACGGTGAAAATATCATGTACAAGAGCTAGTGTAGCAGTGATACCTGATGCAAGACCTGCAAAACGTATCCACACATAGATAACGATGAAGACAATGGAAAACGCTACTGCCATTACAGCATTCTTTAATGCCTTTGCACCGATATATGGCTCCACAACATAAGTTTGAGCAAGCGTTGCATTCAAATCATCAGAAATTCCTTTCACTGCACCCGTGATTTTTTCTTGTTCTGCAACATTTAAACCACTTGTACCAGCTAAAGTTATGATAACACTACTGGAATCGGTGATTGTATCTTTTGTTATTTGAACAGTAGTCGGGCGATTCGTAACCTCTGATACTTTAGAACGAACTGTATCTGTATCAACATTTCCAGTAATGGAATACTCAAGAACCGCACCACCGGTAAACTGAGTATCCAGATGAACTCCCTTTACAATGATACCAGCGATACCAACGATAAAAATAATACTAGAGATAATTAAGAATATCCATTTGCTCTGATAAATTCTTAATGGTTTTCTCTCTTTTGTTTCACGGAAATATTTTTGTTCATTAAATCGATCCATTTCAAGGAAGGATAACAATATAGTCTTTGATAAAAATACACCAACTAAAACATTGACGAGCATACCAATTAAAAGCGTATAACCAAAGCTTAACATTGCTCCTGATCCAAAAATCATCAAGATAATTGCAACTGCAGCTGTTGTTACGTTTCCATCTAATACAGATGAAAATGCATTCTTATATCCATTATTAACTGCTGAACGATAAGTTACACCCTTTTTCAGTTCTTCTGAGACACGTTCCGCTATAATAATATTAGCATCTACTGCCATACCAACTGAAAGTATAATACCTGCGATACCTGGTAATGTGAGGGTATATTGTGGTACTGAGATTGCAAGTAACTGTAGCACCATTTGTAAAATAAGTACTAAACATGCTACAAAACCTGGCAACTTATACATACCAATCATGAAAATACAAACAAATGCAAATGCAATTGCTCCTGCAACTAACATAACATTAAGCGCATTGTTACCAAGGGTAGGGCTAATAGTACGGAAGCTTGAAGTTGTCAAAGAAAATGGTAATGCTCCTGCATTAATTTTATCAGACAAATTTTTTGCCTCTTCAAAAGTCTTTATATTCTGAATAACTGCTTTGCCACCGGAAATTTTACTATTTACATAAGGGGATGAGATTAAATCCTTATCCATGTAAATACTCATTTGTTTGCCAATTAGCTTTCCTGTCGCTTCTTCGAATAACTTTGCCCCTTCCTGATCGAAAATCAATTCTACGACATTATCTGTAGTAACGTTATTAGTCCTACGCGCTGCTGAACTACTAACAATATGCTTTCCATCAATTAAGATATTTCCCTGTGGATCACGAAAACTAAGTTGTGCCATTTCACCAATTTCTTGGATTGCCTGTTCTGGATTATAGTTTTTCTCATCTGATTTCCATGGGAAACGAACAATAATGTAACCACCGTCTTTATCAACTGTTACCTCTCGGTCCGTAATGTGCTTATTATCTAGTCGAATATTAATAATATTTCTAGCACTTTCTAGTTCTGCAGCAGTTGCTGGTCTATCTAGCCCTTGTGGCTCAAAGATTGCTTCCACACCACCACGAATATCAATACCAAAACGCATCTTTTGAACACTTTTAAAACTATCTCCTAGGCCGAAAATTGCTAATAAAACAAAGAGAAAAATAACCGCTACACACGTAAAGAGTGTACTTTTTCCATGACGAATTCTTTTCGTCGACTTTTTCTTATTGGATGAAAATGTATCCTTATTTGACATAACATACCTCACTTAATATAATTTTTTCATTCTGTAATATCGTTAATTTATCTTTCTCCCCGTCCACTTTATGAATATACGATATCATATCTAATGAAAGATTTGGGATTCCAAATAATTTTTGATTGATCCTAAGCTTACAATGTAGATTAATTATAATAAATATTGCAAAACACAGAAAAAGGCTTGTCCCAAAATCTAGAAGTTTCTTTTGACTCAAATCATTTTCAAAGCATATTTCATTGTTTTGAAGTTCAGATTTGATATTCTTTGATTTATTAAAATCGTTTGTTTTATTAAGCTCTTTCGATTCATCAAAATTCTTAAATTTATTGAATTCTTTTGATTTATCGAATTCCTTTGCATTACTGATTTTTATATTATTTAACTCTGTCTTATCTAGATCTTTCGAATTATCTATCGTTTCCGATAAGCCAGTATTAATCACGAAGTAATTTGCGCCCAAAAAAAAGGATATGAACTACCATAAGGAGCAAATATCCCACTGATCAGGAAGAATACTATTAAGACTGATGCCGTTATCTTATGTAATTGAAACATTCCCACGCCTCCCATTACAAACTTCCAAATATATACTGCAAATATAGCACTTTTTTTACTTTTGGACAATCCTTCTTACCTATCCTTAGCATAATCTTAACATTAGGGAAGCTCATGAAAGAATGATTTCAATGATGGAATATAACATGTTCTCACGAAATTAATAACTTCTTATTCTATCATTGCTATCGTCTGTTGTCTTATCAATTGCCTTGATTATAACATAGTAACCATAATCGTCTCTTACTTTAACATAAACTCTATCCTCTACTTTATGACCTAGAATAGCTTTCCCAAGAGGAGATTCAATGCTAATTAGTCCATGCAAAGAATTCTCTCGTACAGTTGTACTCAACTTATATTTCTCGATTTCATCCTCTTCCTCAAAGTAAATAGAAACCGTATTATTAATCCCTACTTCCTCTTCTGAGGAATGGTCTTCTATAACCTCCGCTGTCTTTATCATTCTTTCAAGATAACGGATTCTACTTTCATTCTTGTTCTTATCTTTTTTCGCAGCATAATACTCAAAATTCTCGCTTAAATCACCATGTGCCCTAGCTTCCTTCACTGCTTCGATCGCTTCTTTGCGAACTGTAAGTTTACGGTATTCAATTTCCTCCTGCATTTTATCAATATCACTTTTTGTTAGTCTATTATACATATTAATGCCTTTCCATAGCCTGCAAACTTTTTAGGATAATGCAACATCAAGTATCATCATAATTAAAAATCCTAGTGAAAACCCAATGGTTGCTATATTGGAATGCTCTCCAGTAGATGCTTCTGGTAATAATTCCTCTACTACAACATAAATCATAGCACCTGCTGCAAATGCAAGAAGATATGGTAATATCGGTACAATAAAACTTGATAATAAAATTGTAATAGCTGCTGCGATTGGCTCTACAATACCTGATGCCATTCCATAAGCAAATGCTTTACTCTTACTGCTTCCTTCACTCCTTAATGGAAGTGGTATAATAGCCCCTTCAGGGAAATTTTGAATTGCGATACCGATTGCTAAGACTAGAGCCCCTGCCAATGTGATATCACTTTGATTGGTATAAAGTCCAGCAAATACAACACCAACAGCCATTCCCTCCGGAATATTATGAAGTGTTACTGCAAGGACAAGCATTGTAGTCTTCTGTAATGAGCTTTTTCTACCCTCTGGTACCATACTATTTAAGTGCAAATGAGGAATAATGTGATCCATCAATAGTAAGAATAAGATTCCTACCACAAATCCTACTGCTGCCGGTAAAAATGCGAAACGCCCCATACCTTCTGACATATCAATTGCTGGGATTAAAAGTGACCATACAGATGCTGCCACCATGACACCAGACGCAAAACCTAACAAAGATTTTTGCACAAGTGGCTTTAATTCATTCTTTAAAAAGAATACACACGCTGCTCCGAGCGTTGTTCCTAAAAAAGGTATTAAAATACCAAGTGTAATATACATACACTCACTCCTCTCAAGTATTTCCTAATTTTATAATTGAAGTATTTGTTGTTCGATACTTCTTTTCTCGTTTCTAAGTGATGCTAACAATGCCTCCACCTTGCTGCAATATCTAGATAATTCATCAACATTAGATGAAAGCTTGTCTCGAACGCTCCAATCAGTGAATATATTATCAAATGCGATATCAAAAAATCGAGTGCTGCCATCAATATGATTTATATTAGAATCGAAGGCAGTCTTAACATCTTTTAGTTCTTTATTCATTCGATCTGTTGCAGATTGCAGTTGTGAAATACTTGCTGCTGCATTATCTATTTTATCATATTTTATAAGGTCAGAAACTAATCCCCCTTTAAAAAAAGTATCATAGGTAGCCCATGACTTAGCACTTTTGTACTGTTCCATTGCATTTGACGCCAACTCAAACACTCTATGCGTTGCTGTGATTGCTTCTTCAAGCTCTTTTTTTTGTGAATATAGCTTCTTTCTAAGTTCTTCTTCTTTTTGGGCTATTTCCATTCCTTCCGGATAATTGTTACGAAGGTCTTGCTTTTTTCTTTTTATTTCTTGTTCTTTACGAAATATTTCATTCTGATAACGGTTAACTTCAGAATGTAAATCTTCAATCATAATATTAAACTCATCATATTTTGCTTTCGCAGCAATATATTCATTCGTTTCTTTCTCATATTCTTTTTGATAATTCCCAGATATCTTTTTTAGTAAAGTTCCTATTGAATTTTTCTCTAATTGCTTTACATCATAATGTTCTCGATATAAGTCATCCGTGTATTTCTCCAGCTCTTTCTTTTTTATCTCTATTACTTGCTCTTCTCTGAACTTTCTTTGTTTTAAAACCTGAACTTCTTGTTCTAATTGCATTATTTCATTGCATGCTTCTTGATAAGTCACAAAAAAACCTCCTTTGTAAATATTATCAAGATTAGTTTACCGTAAGTATTAGCTAATGTAAATAAGATATTCCATTATATTGCAGTTATCCTATATACGATATTTATAATATTAATAATCTTCTTTTAAAAATAGGTATATAAACCTTACTCATTACTCGCCTCTTTTACCATACTGTGCTACAATTATAATCATAAACTAATAAAATAGAAAATTATAACATAAATTTACGAAAGATTATAATATAACTAACGAAAGATTATAATATAAGCTAACATAACATAAGCTAACGAAAGACTATAAATAAACTACTAAGAATATAAAATAATCTAACAAAAGAATATAACATAATCTAACAAAGCTTCTACACATGAAACACAAGGTAAAAAAATTGTATAGAAAGCGGGATTCCTATGAGTTTAAAAACTAAGTTTTCAGATCTCTTAACCTCAATGCCACCCTTACCTGAATATCCTCGTCCACTTTTAAAACGCAGTAGTTATTATAACCTAAATGGTTATTGGGACTACGCTATTACGAAAAATAATAAGATGCCATCTACCTATGATGGTAAAATACTCGTACCGTTCTCACCAGAAAGTTCACTATCCGGTGTAAATAAGCAACTGAAACCTACAGAGTTTCTTTGGTATCACAGAGTACTTCATAACCCAAGAGTGAATAAAAACGATCGCGTCTTATTACAATTTGGTGCAGTTGATCAGACAGCAGATATCTATGTAAATGATTGTCATCTACTTTCCCATCAAGGTGGATATCTCCCTTTTAGTATTGACATTACTGACCAATTAATAACGGGAGAAAATTCTCTTGTTGTCATGGTTACAGATGTCAGTGATACCTCTTATCATGCTAGAGGTAAACAAAAGTTAGAGTGTAGCGGTATGTTTTATACCGCGCAAAGCGGAATATGGCAAACAGTATTTATGGAATGTGTTCCCTCTACCTATATTAAGAATCTTAAAATTACTCCTGATATCGATACGAACTCTGTTTCCTTT
The DNA here is from genome assembly GCF_031997925.1 of Lachnoclostridium sp. NCBI lineage: Bacteria > Bacillati > Bacillota > Clostridia > Lachnospirales > Lachnospiraceae > Lachnoclostridium > Lachnoclostridium sp. Next base: position 12,134 of record NZ_DAMADT010000029.1, read on the forward strand.
GAATTAACCATAGTAGGTAGTGACGATTTTTCCAATATGAAAGATAAAAATACAATCGCTATAAGTAAAGGTTCGGCAAATCCTAATAAAGGCAATCTAATAAAGAAAGAAATTCAAATTGAAGAAGATGTCTTAATAGAAGAGGATTTCTTAACAAAAGAAGATTTCTTAACAAAGGAAGATTTCTTAACAAAAGAGGATTTCTTAACAAAAGAGGATTTCTTAACAAAAGAGGATTTCTTCCATACTTCATTTACCATAACCTTACCAGAAGTACATTACTGGTCTCCAGAGAATCCGTATCTTTATGACATCTCCATAACCTACGGAAATGATGTTGTAGAGTCCTATTTTGCTATGCGAAAAATATCCATTGGTATGGATCAAAATAATATACTACGCTTATTTCTTAACAACAAACCTTATTTTCATAATGGATTACTAGACCAGGGATATTGGCCAGAAAGTTTATACACTCCTCCCTCTGATGAAGCGATGATTTACGACATTACGATGATAAAAGATCTTGGATTCAACATGCTAAGAAAACATGCTAAACTAGAGCCCTCTCGGTGGTATTATCACTGTGACCGGCTTGGGGTTTTGGTATGGCAAGACTTTGTAAATGGTGGTAGTTCCTATCGCTCCTGGTTTGTCACAATATTTCCAACTATATTCCCTCGCTTTGCTACCTTGATTAAGGATAATTCCTATCGGCTATTTTCTCGAACTGACGAGCCTGGAAAGGAAGATTATCTGTCTGATATGAAATGTACAGTGGAGTATCTTTATAATCATCCTAGCATTGTATTATGGGTTCCATTTAATGAGGGATGGGGTCAATTTGACAGTATAAAAATAACAGAATATTTAAAAACTCTTGATAACACTAGACTAATCGATTCTGCCAGCGGGTGGTTTGATCAAGGTTGCGGCGATGTTAGAAGCCTACACATCTACTTTACCCCAATGCGCTTTCGCCCCAGAAACAGAGCTCTCGTATTATCCGAATTTGGTGGATATACGCTACGTATTAAATCCCATACTTATAGTGAAACTACCTATGGTTATCGCCACTATAAAACAAAGCAGGCTTTAACAGATGCCATAGTATCCGTTTATGAAAAGAAGATTTTCCCAGGCATAGAAAAAGGGTTATGTGCTACGGTCTACACGCAACTCTCCGATATCGAGGAAGAAATTAACGGACTTATAACTTATGATCGAAAAGTTTTAAAGATAGAGAAGAAACGTATTCAAGAGATGAACCATCTTTGTATGAGGGAAGCTTCAAAAATGAGGAAACTTCAAAAATGAAGGGGACTTCAGAAACCACATGTATAAAACAAACGGAATATTCTATGGCAAAAATTAGTTTCCCATGGTAATATTCCGTTTGTATTTTTGTTCACAACAAGGAAAAGTTCACAAAGTGTACTTTTTCATGTTTTCAATATAGCAGTCTTATTAGTTCTTTAAGATCACTGTTTTAGCTTGTTCCAAAGCTTCTATTACCTTATCACACCAAAAATCAAATTCTTCGTCAAGTATCTGGCACTCTTTATGGGATAATACATACTCTATGGTTTCTGCTACTCCTTGATCGAAGCGTTTTGTCGCTACAAAATCAGGAACCAATCGTTTTAATTTTGTATTATTAAAAACTACTGAATTTGCCTTATCTCCAAGTAAGCTACCATTAAAATCATATTCACTGACAGCATCTAAAAAACTGGATGAAACATAATAGGGTTTAAACTCTACTGATAGACTATTCGCGATACACTGGTATATTTGATTCCAAGTCAATGTATCATCTGAAGTAATCTGTACACTTTCTCCTATTGCATGTATATTTCCCATTAAGCCAATAAAGCCTTTTGCAAAGTCACTATTATGTGTCATAGTCCAAAGTGATGTTCCGTCACCATGAATAATTACCTGTTTACCTTTTAACATTCGATCGATTACCTGATAACTTCCCTTTCTACCATGTACTCCTAGTGGAACTGATTTTTCATCATAAGTATGACTTGGACGTATAATCGTCACTGGAAAATTTTCTTCTCGATATAATTTCATTAAATATTCTTCGCAACGTATTTTGTTTCTCGAATACTCCCAATATGGGTTGGAAAGTGGTGTTCCTTCATCGATACGGTAATCAGATAATGGTTTTTGGTAAGCAGAAGCTGAACTTATAAATATGTATTGCTTTGTTTTTCCACGAAACAGTCGATAGTCTCTTTCCAACTGCTCTGGAACAAAGGCGATAAAATCTGCTACGACATCAAAATCTAAATCTTTAATTAATTCACTTACTTTCTCTTCCTCGTTAATGTCAGCAATAATTGTTTTAACGTTTATCGGTAAATCCATGTTGTGATTTCCTCGATTTAATACGTATAATTCACAATTTTGCTTTAATAACTCTTTTGAAATTGCCTGACTAATTATTCCCGTACCACCGATAAATAATACTTTCATGCCTAACCTCCTGTTTTACGCTATTTTCTGTTCTTAATTAATCCATAATGATCAGCAACAAACTTCTTTTCCATAAATATCATAACCGCCAGTTTCTGAATACACAAACTAAAACCGAAAATCTGGTACGAATCTCTTTGAATAGATTTCATCATTCTATCTCTCAGATTCAAACTAAACCATCTCCTTTAATATAGCATTTCATATAAAAATATGATAGAATGAATCCGAGTAAAAATCGTATAAATATATTCTTGTATGAGATTATGAAAAGTGGTATACATTTTTATAAATTTTAGAAAAGCGGTATAAATAAGTCGCTTAAGCGTCAGAATTGAGGAGCCTATGCAAGACCTTTTTGAAAAGAGTGATGTATTAAATGCACCTGTAGAAGCATTTTACTATCAGCCAAGAAACCGGATTTTTCGACTGTAGTCACTTAATCAAAGCGTTTAAAAAGGTGAAAGGCATTACTCCGAAGCAATACCGATTGTTTCATAAAGTAATCAAATAGTAATCGCTCTCATTCGTCATCGAGAAACTAATTTTACATCACAAATGGATTTTCTACACCTTTAGCATCCGATAACCTATACCTACATGAGTTTGAATGTATTGAGGCATCTGAGTATCTTTTTCTATCTTTTTTCTTAATGTTGCCATAAATACCCGCAGCGATGCCACATCATTATCCCAGGAACTGCCCCATATTTCTTTTGTAATATACGTATGAGTAAGTACCTTACCAACATTTTTTGCGAGCAGACAAAGCATCTTATATTCAATCGGAGTCAGATGAAGTTCATTTTCATCCAAATAGGCACATCCTGCTACATAGTCAATTTTTAAATCTCCATTCACAAATACAGAGGTCTCACCTTCTGAAATTGATTGAATGTAATTTAACCTTCGAAATGTTACACGAAGTCTTGCTAGTAGCTCATCTACCGAAAATGGTTTGGTTAGATAATCATCTGCTCCTGCATCCAGTGCTTCAATTTTATCTCCATCTTCACTCCGGGCACTAATTACGATGATCGGAACATTAGACCAAGAACGTATCTTTTTTATAACCTCCGTTCCATCCATATCCGGTAGTCCCAAATCAAGTAAAATCACTTCAGGATTATGTGAAATCGCCTCTATAATGGCGGTTTCTCCATTTACCGCTGTCTGATATTTATACTCGTGCATCTCAAGCGTAGTTTTAATTAAGTTCCGTACCGCTTGATCATCCTCAACAACTAATATAAGTGATTTATTCATGTAAGTTTACCTCCTCCGTTGGTATGGTGAAACGAAAAACCGTTCCCTTTGGGATATTATCATATACTGATATTTCTCCTCCATGTGCTGTAATGATTGATTTACATAGTGCAAGTCCTAGCCCCAAACTCCTTCTGCTATCTGCAACTGTTGTATTCGCAGTATAAAACATATCGAACACTTTGTCTTTGGCTTCTTTACTAAGTCCATTTCCATCGTCAGCAATTTCAAATATAATATACGGCTTTTCTTTTTTTACTGTCAGAATAATATGGGAACCCGCTGGGGTATACTTTATTGCATTATCGATTATATTAATGATGACTTGTATGATAAGTCTGGCATCCATTTTCGCAAGAAGTATCTCTTCTTCTTGAATTACTTTAATGGTGTGCTTTGCACTTTTTCGGTTTATATATTGAAGAGCTTCTGTCATTACCTCCTCCACCAGTTCTGTTGTAAGCCTTAAACTCATTGTCCCGTCTTCGATGCGAGTTACAGAAAGTAAATTTTCCACAAGATTTATTAACCAAAGAGAATCATCATAAATATCATTGTAAAGATCTCGTTTCTTATCTACGGATAGCGTATCTTCATTTGAAAGTAAAACCCCCGCATTACCAGAGATACTAGTTAATGGTGTACGTAAATCATGGGAGATAGAGCGTAACAAATTGGCTCTTAATTGCTCATTCTTTGCAAGAACCTCCGCATCTTCTCGTTCCTTCCTAATTCTTTCATTCTCAAGTGCAAGCGCGCACTCCCCAAGAATAGATAAAACGATACTATGTTCGAAGACATCCAAGGACTCCCCATGCATCGCAATACCAAGAACTCCGTATACGTTTTCATTCACTCTCACTGCTAAATAAAAGCACTTTGCATTTCCTAGGGTATTGGTCGTCGCACCTGCATGTTTGTTATTTTTATATACCCACACAGCAACCGCTTTTTCATTCTCCGTATTGTAATTGCCATCCTCTACATCTTCTTTTGCAGGATATAGTATGGGCTCTTTCAGTCCTTTCGCATCAGCATCATAGTAAATAATGTCTCTTTGTAGTAGTTTTGTTAATTGGCTCGCTATAACAGAAATAATACCTTCCCTATTCTTTTGTTTTTGAATCAACTGATTCGTTTCTAACAAAATTTTGGTACGATATGCTGTCTGGGCAGCTTGCTTTGCATGCTGTTTTATTTTAACAGCTAAGGAGCTTGTAATGAAAGCTGATAAAAACATAATCAAAAATGTAGCTGGATATCCACCATCATAAGCACTTAGAGTATAACGAGGAATCGTAAAAAAGAAATTAAAAACCAATACGCTGACTACAGAGGAAACAAGACTATAACTTCTTTGTGTCGTCACTATTGCAGTAATTAATACACTTAAGATATAAACTGTAATAATATTTGCTTCACTGAACCCAAGTTCGTAGAATAAAAACCCAAGCATGGTGGCAAACGCTAATATTACAATACTTTTTATTACATCCGAGATTATAAAAGCATCTTTCTGCTTCTTAAATTTTTTTACCTTATATAAGACAGCGTCTTTATCGGGAATGATGTAAATATCCATATTTGGCGCAAGAATAGTTAACCTTTCCGTTAAAGAAGGTTTTCCAAAAAAATATTTCCGCTTAGCGTTATTTCTTCCAAGGACGATTTTCGATACTCCACTAATTCTAGCAAATTCTGAGATCTGCAATGCGATATCGTCTCCGTAGACGGTTTCAATCGTTGCTCCTAACTGCTGAGCAAGACGCATGTTATTTTTTAGACTTTTTTTATTTTCGTCACTTAGTACAGAGAAATCAGGTGTCTCAACAAAAAGAGCTGTAAAGCTTCCCTTAAACGCATTTGCCATTCTAGCGGCTGTTCTTATTATCTTACCGTTGGTAGGGGAGGAGGAAATACATACTAAAATATGTTCATCGGTAAAATACTCCGTTCCCTGTGCTATTCGTTGTTTATCAGATATTTTATTAACACGATCTGCACAGCGACGAAGAGCTATTTCTCGCATTGCAACTAGATTTTCCTCACTAAAAAAGTTCCCCAACGCTTTCTTTACCTGCGCTTCTCCATAAATCAACCCATTGTGAAGCCTTTCAATTAACTCCGTTGGTTCAATATCCACCAATTCCACCTGATCTGCATTGTCAAATACGTGATCTGGAATTCTTTCTCTGACCATGATTCCAGTAATTGAGGCTACAATATCATTTAAACTCTCTATATGTTGTACATTTACTGTAGTATAAACATCTATTCCTGCTTTCAAAAGTTCTTCTATGTCTTGATACCTTTTTATATGCCGGCAAGTATCAGCATTTGTATGCGCAAGTTCATCCACCAGTATAATACGAGGTTTTCTTCTGATTGCTGCATCCAAATCAAACTCTTTTAAAGTTATTCCTTTATGATTTACATCTCTTACTGGTATACACTCCAGACCTTCTAATAACTTAGCCGTTTGAGGGCGTTTATGCGGTTCCACATATCCTACCACGACATCTTGACCTTTACTCTTGGCAACATGTGCAGCTTCCAGCATTGTATATGTTTTACCTACTCCTGCTGCATAGCCAAAGAATATCTTTAACTGGCCTCTGGTATCATTTTTACCCTGGCTATAAAGACGTCTTAATAATTCATCTGGATTTGCTCGTTCCTCCTGCATATACTCCCTCCGATTCACCTTTAACCATTATGTTCTTGGTGTTAATCTCGAAATAATTCTACTTTAGATACCAAACCTTACTTTTAAACTTTTAACATTGACATTACTTTATTATCCCATCAATCATCAAATTAACTTCCAATACATTCACAGTTTCCTCGCCAAAGATTCCAAGGAACTTACCATCTGTGCATTTCTTTATAATATCCTTTACTTCTTGTTCTGTCATATTATTATTTTTTGCAAGTCTCTTGACTTGATAATTCGCTGCTGCAACCGAGATATGTGGATCCAATCCGCTACCGGAGCAGGTGACTAAGTCCACTGGAATTTTAGTATCACTCATTTCAGGATGGGCGATACGGATTTCTTCAACTCGTTCGAGGGCTAACTGTTTATACTCCTCGCTCACAGGGCTAAGATTCGATGGAACTGCATAAAGGAGAGGTGTCCCATCTTTCTCTTTAAATGTTGTCACATCAAGTTTCATAATTCTCCCCCACATATGACTATCCTCTGTATAATACTGACCTAATAACTCGCTCCCATACGTTTTTCCATTTGCTTCTATCATACTACCATTCGCCTGTTTCGAAAACATAATTTGTGCTAAACCGGTAACCAAAAGTGTATAAATACCTCCACAAACTACGGTAAACGCTACAAACAAACCAATGGATTTTAATAACAAACTTTTTGTTCCTTTCATAACATAACCTCCTGGCGTTACTGCACTAAACTAGATGTATTGCAACTAATACCATATCAATCAATTTGATAAAGACAAATGGTGTGATAATTCCCCCCACACCATAGATCAAAAGATTTCTGGACAGCAGTTTCCCTGCTGGTACTTCTCTATATTTCACACCCTTTAGCGCAAGTGGTATTAATGCAATAATAATTAATGCATTGTAAATAATTGCAGATAATACAGCACTTTCGGAAGAATGGAGTCCCATAATATTCAGTGCTCCAATTGACGGATATAGTCCCATAAATAATGCTGGAATAATCGCAAAGTATTTGGCTAGGTCATTCGCTATTGAAAATGTCGTAAGACTTCCCCTAGTCATTAGCAGCTGTTTTCCAATACGTACAATATCAATTAATTTTGTTGGGGAGGAGTCAAGATCGACCATATTCCCAGCTTCTTTTGCAGCTTGAGTTCCTGAATTCATAGCCACTGCTACATCTGCTTGAGCGAGTGCGGGAGCATCATTCGTACCATCTCCTGTCATAGCTACCAGATGACCTTTTGCTTGAAAATCACGAATCATGGACAGTTTTGCTTCTGGAGTCGCTTCTGCAAGAAAATCATCCACACCAGCTTCTGCTGCAATCGCCGCTGCTGTTAGTGGATTATCCCCTGTAATCATGATGGTTTTAATACCCATCCTTCTTAAATCAGAAAATTTTTCCTGAACCCCTTGTTTTATAATGTCTTTTAGATGAATAACACCTAGGACTTTAAAGTTCTTTGCAACTACTAATGGTGTACCACCTTGTTTTGAAATACTTTTTACTACCTCTTCACATTCCTTTGAGTAGTTACCACCATGACTTAAGACGTAATCTTTTACGGAGTCCGCAGCACCTTTTCTTATTTCAGTACCAGAATAATCAACACCGCTCATTCTAGTCTTCGCAGTAAATGGTACAAAGGTCATTGAAATATCAGAGAGATTTCTTCCCCTGATTCCAAATTGTTCCTTAGCTAGAATTACCACACTTCTACCTTCTGGAGTTTCATCCGCTAAGGAAGATAGCTGTGCTGCATCTGCAAGTTCCTTTGGAGAGACACCGTCCACTGGAATAAATTCATTAGCTTGACGATTTCCTAAGGTTATGGTTCCAGTTTTATCAAGCATTAGAATATCGACATCACCAGCCGCTTCTATCGCTCTACCACTCATTGCTAGAACATTCGCTTGATTTAGCCTACTCATACCTGCAATACCGATAGCTGAGAGTAATGCTCCAATCGTTGTTGGTGCCAAACACACCAGTAACGCAATCAGTGTTGTAATAGAGGTTGGGTTTACAATCCCCTCTAATTTTGCTGAAAATACAGAATAAGAATATAATGATAAGGTAACTAGAATAAATATAATGGATAATGCAATTAAGAAAATCTGGAGAGCAATCTCATTCGGGGTTTTCTTTCTTGCTGCACCTTCTACCATCGCAATCATTTTATCAAGAAAACTTTCTCCTGCTTCGTTCGTCACCACAACTACTATGTAGTCAGACAATACTGTGGTTCCACCCGTCACAGCACTTCTATCCCCTCCACTTTCACGAATCACCGGTGCTGATTCCCCTGTAATTGCACTTTCATCTACAGAGGCAGCCCCTTCCATTACTTCACCATCTGCTGGTATTTGCTCCCCTGCTTTCACAATAATAATATCACCCTTTTTTAAAGATGAGGAAGATACTTTTGTAATCTCATTTTTTTCTTCGGGAGATGGAATTTTATGAGCTTCTACATCTTTTTTGGCAGCTCTAAGTGAGTCCGCCTGAGCCTTGCCACGTCCTTCTGCGATTGCCTCTGCAAAGTTGGCAAACAGAACAGTAAACCATAAAATAATGGCTATTGCTAAGGTATACCCTACTGGTGCATCCTTCCATCCAAAAAAAGATGCCACCCAAAGGATACTGGTTAAGATTGCTGATATATAAACCAGTAACATAACAAAGTTTTGAGCTTGTGTTCGTGGATTTAACTTTATAAATGAATCTTTAATAGCTCTTACTATCATTTCTTTACTTGCAAGAACACTGTTTGATGATTTAATCATAGGAATGACCTCCTCTACCTTACACTACTAAAATACTCTGCTATCGGACCAAGGGACAGCGCTGGGAAAAAGCTAAGTGCTCCGATGAGTAAAACAACGAATATTAATAAAAATACAAACATTGCATTCGTCGTTGACAAAGTTCCAGCAGTTTTTGCTATCATTTTCTTATTTCCTAAACTTCCTGCCGTTGCTAGTACCCCGATAATCGGTAAGAATCTGGCAAATATCATGCAAAAGCCAAGACTTATATTTAAAAATACGGTATTAGCTGCAAAACCCGCAAATGCAGACCCATTATTACCACCAGCAGAGGAATATGCATAAAGCATTTCTGAAAATCCGTGGGGACCACTGTTATTTAGATTTTCTGATACACTTGGCACGAATGCTGCAATACCACTGCCAACTAGTATCGCAATTGGTGTAGCTAGGCAGATAAGAACTGACCACTTCATCTCATATGGTTCAATCTTCTTCCCTAAAAATTCAGGTGTTCTTCCTACCATCAAACCAGCTATAAATACAGTTAAAATTGCAAAGCCAATCATTCCGTATAATCCAGAGCCAACACCTCCAAAGATTACTTCTCCCAACTGGATCATAAGCATTGGTATCATTCCGCCAATCGGAGTATAACTATCAAGCATCGAATTTACGGAGCCACTGGAAGCTGCTGTAGTAAATGCCGACCAAGTCGCAGAAGCTGAAATACCAAACCTTGCTTCTTTTCCCTCCATATTTCCGCCAGCTTGATCCTCTGTGCTGGTATCAACCTTGCTATTCCTAGAAAGTGCTGTTGTTCCGGTTTGCTCATTTACTGCGATAACAGAAAGCGCAATTACCAGACATAAAAACATGGCTGCAAATATGGCAATTCCTTGTTTCTTATTTCTCACATTTCTTCCAAAGGTAAATACAAGAGAAACCGGAATTAAAAGAATAGAAATCATCTCAACTAAATTCGTAAATGCATTCGGGTTCTCTAGCGGATGTGATGAATTGGTTCCAAAATACCCACCACCATTGGTTCCAGTTTGTTTGATTGCAATTTGACTTGCAGCAGGACCCTGAGGTATCATCTGCTCTGTAACAATCACCGCATCACCTATAACAATTCCATCCACAGTAACTACTTGATTTCGAATGTCTATCTTTGCGTCCTTAAGAATATTTCCACTTGTGTCTACCGCAACTGGCTCTAATAAGGAAGCGGTTTTTGGTGTACTAAAATTCTGAATTACACCACTGGATACCAAACAAAGCGATATCAAAAGATTAAGTGGTATTAAAATATGCAGGATAATCCTTGTAATATCGACAAAGAAGTTTCCAAGTCCATCTGTTTTAACCTTAATAAAACCTCGAATTAATGCAAATAAAATGGCTATGCCAGTGGCAGCAGATACAAAGTTTTGTACGGTTAGTCCCATAGCTTGGGAAAAGTAGCTTAACTGACTCTCACCGCTATATGCCTGCCAGTTCGTATTTGTAACAAAGCTAGCTGCAGTATTAAAAGCCAAATCCCATGACATACCTTTTACTCCAAGTGGATTGCCTGGCAAATATCCTTGCAGCATCAATAATAAAAATAAAAAAAGAAAACCTACTCCTGAAAACAATACCACACTTGCTGCATAGCGTTTCCATGTCATCTGCTCTTCCTTGTGAATTCCGAAAATACGATAGATTAAGTTTTCACAAGGAGTAAAAAATTTAGAAAAAAAAGTTTTTTCTCCATTCATAACCTTTCCGATATAAGCTCCCAAGGGAATACTTAGTGCTACCAGAATAAGTAAGTATCCGATATACGGAAGTATCATTTTTATCATTCTCTCTCACCTCTAATTATAACTTTTGATTTCTTTTACTCTCTTTCTATCTCTAATCATTTACCAAAGGATAGTTTTTGGCTTACTTCGCGTAATCCAATGTTTTTATCCCATTAGTGTCCACCCATAAAATCATGGCAGCTTTTATTATCCTTAGTAAATTTTTAACGGTCGACAACTTTATTTCGTATCCCCTGGTCTTTTTCTCATCAATCATATCATTATTTGTTTTAAGATAGTGTAAGGGTAATATTCCTAGAGATTAAGATAGTATAAAGATGAACAAAGAAAAAACCACAATCGGAAACATTTCACTGTTTCGATTGTGGCTATCTTTACTTTCGATATAAAACATAATCTGTAATTTCCTTCTTAAATCCAATCATAGATAGTGCTTCTTCTGCTTCTTTTGGATAATCCTTAATAATTAATCTGTTGCAATTCGGGTAAATACATTTTCGTTCATAGTCTAGTACGAATAGTTCCAAAGCATCTTTTAGTTCCTCAAAATCAAATACCTTCAGCGTTTTCCCTTGACGCTCAAACACCGCAATTGGTACTCCACCTGATAATGCAACTACGGTACCTGCAACTTGAACAAAGGAACGCTCTTTCTCATATGGAAAGTATTTTCCCCAGATTTGATATGGGTCCATCGCGGATAACCAAACGACTTCTTTTTTAGGGTGCTCTAGTGCATACATAGTGGATATAAAGTCTTTTTCACGAATAAATTGTATTCCTGAGAGCCCTTCTACAAAATACCCTCTTCTCGCCCTTTTCGTATATTCCCATACGCTAAGTTCCTTTAATGCTTCTGCCCAAGAGACTCCTCTAACAGTCTCTCTGCATATAATAACAACTTGGTCAAACAACCGCTCTAACTTTTCTTCAATCGTCCTATCTTTCAGTGGTCTGGTTACTTCAAACCTTCCAGATGACATAACCATAAATCTTGCATTCACTAATTGTCTAACATTACCCTTCTTTAGTTTCTCGCTATTTTGCCACATTCGAACGGGTACAAAACTATCAGCACAAACAAGTCCTTTCTCTAGTAAAGAAAGTATCGATTCATATGGAGATTTTCCAAAAAGTTGTGAAGTAAGACTATTTAAGAAACTAGCACCTCTTTTTTGTAAGGCTTCATAGAGTATTTGCTCCGTTTCCTCTAAAGGAAGTTCGGGTGTAGGAATGGTTGCCTCCCAATCAACATCCTCACTATAATGAAAACTTATCCCTTCTTTTCTTACTCGATATTGATAGTTACCTTGAGAAAGCAGGGTATCCAATATATCTGATCTGTATTTAGCAACTCTTGCAGGAAGCAAAACAGTTTCTAATAGAGAAGGTTGGAATACGAGACCAACTAACTGTTCCATTACTTTGCTAAGTTGCTCCCTTGGTGTTCCTATAGTGTTAGTCTTTCCTGCCAGAAGCGCTGCAAATCGCTCTCTTGGTAGAGTATTAATCTGTTCTCTTCGTTCAAATACCGTAAGCTTTAATGCCTTCTCATAAAGAGTCGTATGATAATAATATTCTCCTTGCTTAATAATAGCTCCCTGATCACATAGTGTCGAAATATTCGCATTGATAATGTCTTCCGGTAAATAATAACGTTCCCTAAGCTGCTCCGCAGTCTGCCCACCACGATACCTGACTGCTCGTCTCAGAATCTTCTGACAAGCTTGTTCTTCGTTTTGAATGAGCGCCTCTTCATATAATTCTAGCTGTTCAGTTGCAATCCATAACCCTGGCTCAATATAACGAACTCGCCCGTCGTTCACTAAACTTAATAACCAGTCAATTGGCACCTCAAGTTCCCCTGCAATAATATCTCCCTCCATCATTAAAAGACTATGGAGTTCTTGTTCATTCTCAGGTAAACTTACTCTTCTTGAAACTTCTTCTATCATCTTTTGTTCTGGTTGTAGATTATTCGCCTGCTCTAAAGCTTTTCTTGATGCGTCTAGAATTCCCATCGTGGATGGAGCATAATCATACATCATAGATCCTTCTGTCTGACGCCTAAATGGTAGAGACATAGGGGAAGGTAGTTCTAGATACATCTCCCTTACTGAAAGTGTATTCGATAAAATTCCATGGACCACATACATAAGCCCAGGCAAATCCCAGATATCCTCTAAACATTCTCGTTTCGTCTCTCGAATGATTGGATGATTTTGATAGGACAATATGGAATCCAGCATCTGAGCGCACCGCATACGCTGAACCCATAATGGTTGCCTTCCAGCTTTTCGAACTCCTAACATCATTGCTCTTCCCATATTATAGCGAAAGTTTATCTGAAAAAGTGGTGTTGCAATTAATCTAGCCTCAAGCACTCCTCGCAATGTAGTAGGTGATATGATAGAAAGCAAACCCTCCGGTAAAGGTTGTCCATCATACGGAAAAAGTAAAAAACCATCATCATCCACCACATAGTTAATTACTCTTTGTAATGACCTACTTGCAGCTTCTTGAATTAATATAGCAAGTGGCTCATTTACTTCTTTTCCAAATACCGAATGTACCATCATCTGATAATTACCAGTTTCGTCTTTAAAATGTTCAACGAGAATTATTTTATCATTCGGAAGGCAACCTGTTACCTTAATCTGACGTTTTATAAACTCACTTGCACCTGTGGCTGCAGCTTGATCTAATCCAAATTCTTTTAACTCCTCTAATAAACGATCCGCTTCATTTGCACGGGAAAGTTTTCGAAGTAGTTCACCAAAAGCCAAACCTGTTTTAAGACCTCTTCCTTTTTTTTCACCTTTCCAGAAGGGAAGTTTTGCACTTCCTGTGGAAGCAGGCGCTACGATTACCGCATCTTTTTGTATATGAACAATCTTCCAGCCAAAGGTTCCAAGCAAAAACTTCTCACCAACCCTTGATTCATATACAAATTCTTCATCAAGTTCTCCTAATTTTACGCCTTCTTCGCTTTTCACCTGATATAACCCTTTGTCCGGTATCGTTCCTCCTGCTGAAACAGCCAACATCCTGCTATAAGGATCTCCTTCTACTCTATCATGAATTCTATCGTAAAGAACTCTTGGTCTGACAGGTATCTCCCTTTCATGCTCATAGTCACCTGCTAACATTTTTAAAACATCATGAATATCCTCGATGGTTACCTCTAGGAATGGATAGGCACGTGATAAAATTTCTAATACCTCATGTACCTCATATCCGTCTCCCGTCGCCATGGAAACGAGGTGTTGCGAAAGAACATCCAAGCACATCCTAGGTGGTTTCGCATACTCTACCTTACCTTGTCTTGCAACCTCAGCAGTGAGCCCACAATAAAGCCCCTCAATTGGTGCCCTCGGAAACATTTGCATCACACTCACCCGATTCGGATTATGTCCTGCACGTCCTAACCTCTGCATCGTACTTGAAATTGTCATTGGACACCCTATTTGAAATACTTCATCAATTTCGCCAACATCAATTCCAAGCTCCATGGAAGAAGTTGCACATAGAAGTCGTAGTTTTCCATCTCTTAGGGATTGTTCTACTTCAAATCTTTGCTCCTTTGATAAACTACCATGATGAGTTCTCGCAAATCCATCACCACCAAGTTGATTCACATAGTGCGCAAGTTTTTCTGCATATCGTCTACCTTCCACAAAGGCAATGACACTACGAGCCTTACGGCTGGAATCATAGATAATCGCTGCAATCTCTTCCCAAACAGGAGTCTTCCTTATCCCCACTTCTTCAGACAATGGGCTGGTTATAATAAACTTTACTTTTTTTATCATCTCAGGAGCAACAATCTTTGCTGGCCCTGGTGATAAATAATTTGCAGCCAGTTCAAGCGGTTCAATCGTTGCAGATAATCCAATACGCTGTAGTGCTCTTCCACATAAGTGATCAAGTCTGGCTATCGATAGCATAAGATGTGCACCACGTTTAGAATCGATAAGAGCATGTAGCTCATCAATAATAACAGCCTTCGCTGTTTTTAAGATCCCCTGCCCTGATTTACTGGTAAGAAGTAAATATAAAGATTCTGGTGTTGTTATTAGTATATGTGGAGGATGCTTAATCATCTGTCTACGTTCTGCTGATGTAGTATCTCCGGTACGTAGAGCAATTGAAATACTAGGAATTACTGACGTTAACTTACATGGGTAATTTCCTTTCATTTCTTGATTCGTTGGTTTATTCGCCAACTGATTTTCTAGCTGGGTTATTAACTTATCTTCTTTAAAATCAGTTTCCTTGCCCTCTCCTAATACCTCCTCTTTTTCTTGTTTGATTATCTCTCCTAAAATACCATTTAGGGGTTTTTTTAAATTCTCCCTAATATCACCTGCAAGAGATTTTAATGGTGATACATAAATTACATAAAGCTCTTCATTTAATTTATCTTCTCTTGCTAACCGCATCAACTGGTCAATATATACTAAAAAAGCAGACAGAGTCTTACCAGTACCTGTTGGTGCAGATACCAGTGTATCAAATCCGTCTGCTATACTTCTCCACGCTTCTTTCTGTACAATCGTTGGTTCACCAAGTGTTTGCTTAAACCAACTTTTTGTAGCCGAATCAAACATTTCCATAGAATCTATATTCATCCGAAATATTACCTCCTAATAAGGCCGAAATTACAAACAAAAGGAGTACTGCCTTCCCTTAATCAAATAATAACATAGGCTCCATTAATTGTAAAATATTTAAGATGAATTTATTAGCCCTTCCACTATCTTTCTATGGCATTCTGTTTCATATTTACATAAAATTCGCAAAGAAGGAGGCCCCTATCACTGTTAATAGACCAGCTACCGCAATAGAAAGACTACTCATCGCCCCTTCAATTTCTCCCATCTCTAAAGCCTTTGCCGTTCCAACTACATGAGCTGAGGTACCGATAGCAATCCCCTTAGCGACAGGATGTGTAATACGAAATACTTTACATACCGTATCAGCAATCATATTTCCAAGTACTCCAGTAATTATGATCACTGCTACTGTTATAGTTACAATTCCTCCTAGCTCCTTTGAAATGTCCATACCAATCGCAGTTGTGATTGACTTAGGAAGTAGCGTTACATATTGCTCATGTGTAAATTGAAATAGATAGCATAATACAAGTACACTGAATAGACTTGTTACTACCCCTGATATAATTCCAATAAAAATAGCCTTTTTATGCTGCTTTAGTAACTCTATTTGTTCGTATAAAGGAATGGCAAGACAAACGGTTGCAGGTGTTAAGAGATAGCTTAGATATTTTGCTCCCTCCTCATATGTTTCATAACGTATATTACATATCGAAAGTACCCCAATTACAAACATAATCGAGATGAGTAACGGATTAAAGATTGCTAATTTCCACTTCTTTTTTACTATTAGTCCAATTTCATAACCCAACAGGCTAATTCCAACTCCAAAAAAAATAGAATTTCCAATGAATTCTTTCATTTATCTTACCTCTTCTTTCGATTCCACACGTTTTTTATCTTTTTTATTATCATGCAATATGACTCTTTGTGTAATTCTACCTGTCACTACCATTACTACTACCGTGGTTATGATAATAATAAGCACCAATGGCAACCATATTTCACTAATTACATTCCATGAAATCATTAATCCGACACCCGCTGGAATAAACATGAGTGACATAATTTCGATTAAGAAGTTACCAGCATCTTTCACAGATTTTACTGGTACTACTTTTGTCATCATTAGACCTAACATAATAACTAACCCATAAATACTCGCAGGTATTGGTAACGGGATATAATATTTTAGCACCTCTCCAACAAATGTTACCGCTAAAATAATACCAAACTGCCTTATATACTTCATAACTTTTCTCCATTCCTTTGTATAAATGTTTCTATGTAACTTCAAAAGAAGTAACAGAATTTAAATTGGTACTACCAATTATTATTGAATATTACTCCTACAATTTTTATCTGTCAATCATTTTATACAATCATTTCTTCATCTATCTTTTTATACAATCATTTCTTCATCTATTTTCTTTACAATCGTTTTTCATCTATCTTTTTATCTGTATGCTTACAAGAATACTCCCAACCTCTCAAATAGTTCTTCTTTTCTAACTTATCAAGTCATAAGCCAAAAAGACAAGGTATGTGCCTAATGCCTATTAGTGGATGTTAATCAGATTCCTTCTAAAGAAATAAGATATTCCAATAAACTAATGCAATAGATTTCTTAATCATGTATAATTAATGCGACAGAGTAACTCTTAGGAAACTGAAATTTTAATAAAAGGAGGAGGGTATTTTATGGACTATCGTAGATTTCAAAACCATTATGTAATTCGATTGGATCGTGGAGAAGATATTGTTACTAAATTAAAAGAATTAGCAAAAACAGAGCAGATTAAACTTGCTACTTTAAGCGGGCTTGGTGCATGCGGGAAAGTCACAGCAGGAATTTTTGATACGACTAATAAAGCTTATAAAAGTTATACCTTTGAAGGCGATTTTGAAATCGTTTCGATTAGTGGTACTATTACCACTATGAAAGGAGAGATTTATACTCACTTTCATATCAGTGTGTCAGATGAAAACGGAAATGTATATGGCGGACATCTAAATGAAGCCATTATCAGCGGAACTGGGGAATTAGTTTTAACTGTTATCGATGGTGTTGTTGAACGTGAATTTAGCGAAGAAATCGGGCTTAATTTATTAAAGTTTATATAATGTATTTATAATTAATCTATTTCCAAGCTTTATTTCTATAGAAAAAGGGGTTCTTTAGTTTTATTTCCTTTAGAAAAAGGACTTCTTTAGCTTTATTCCTATAGAAAAAGAATTTATGTTTTTTCTTTAAGGAAAAAAGACATTTGTTCTTCAGTAAATCTGTTTGTGCCCATACTATACTGAAAATATGATAACAAAAATAGACCTTATAAAATAGAGTTTTTAGAGAATTGATTCATAATGCTCATTTTTCTTAGTGTCTATTTTATATGGTCTATTTTTAAGTTCAAAACAAGTCGCATTTTTATATCACAATTCTATAATGAATATTGGTATTTCAGCTTTATTCTGCGAAAGTTTCTTTTTCTTTAGAATTCAAAAACTTAATTTAATTATGAGTAAGAATTTCGTATCTATTTCTACTCTTTAATTTAAATTGAAAGATACAAACTCTTCTGTGCTACTATCCGTACCAAGGAATACATGAAATTCACCTTTTTCACTGCCGAAGGATGAATCAGCCTTACAGAATCGTAACATCTCTTCTGTAATCTCAAAGGTAACCTTCTTAGCTTCACCCGGCTGTAACATGATTTTCTGATAACCTTTCAGTTCTTTTCTAGGACGTACTACACTTCCGACACAATCTCTGATGTAGAGCTGAACTGTTTCTGTTCCGGCATATTCCCCAACGTTTTTAAGAGTAACATATGCTTCTATTGTTTCTCCATTCGACATACTGTCCTTACTTAGCTTAAGTTCATCATATTGGAACTTTGCATAGCTTAGTCCATAGCCAAACGAATAAAGAGGTGCATTTGGAATATCCCTGTAATTGGATCGATACTCTTTTCCACCGGTTTTTGGATCATAAGGTCTGCCGGTAAAATACTCATTGTAATGCACTGGTACCTGACCTACACAATAAGGAAAACTCATAGGTAGTTTTCCGCTAGGACTTACCTTGCCGATAAGAGTATTTAAAATCGCAGTACCGCCTTCGGTACCAGGTAACCAGACATTTAAAATAGCTTTCGACTTTTCTGATACTTCTCTTAAATCCAAAGGTCTTCCTGTGAAAATAAGTACTGCAATATTCGGATTTACTTCATAAATAGCATCTAATAGTTTATATTGAACTTTCGGTAACGTTAAGTCAGATCGACTTGCAGCCTCTCCGGACATACGACGATGTTCTCCAAGTGCTAACACAATCTTATCTGCATTCTTTGCAGCTTCGACTGCCTCTTGTAACATTCTCTCTTCGTCTTCTTTACTCATCTCCTGCACATGTTGATTCGGAATTAAATCACTATCCTCATCTCCGAGTATGTTACAGCCCTTTGCAAAGGTAAACTCATAGTCCATTCTAATCTTATCTGCAGCTTCTTCTATTGATACTGTGTCTTCTGGTCTTCCTAACATAGACCAAACTCCATAGATTTCTTTTTCAGAAACAAATGGTCCAATAAATGCTATCTTCTCTTTCTTTTTCAAAGGTAAAATTCCATCATTTTTTAATAGAACAAAAGATTTTTCTGCGGCTTCCAAAGAAACTTTTCTATGCTCTTCACATAGTATAATTTCTTTCTCTTTTTCCTCATCTGCATCTTTATATGGATTTTCAAATAATCCCAATTTATTTTTTAAGGCTAATATTCTTAGAACTGCTTCATCTAATAACTCCTCTTTCACCGTACCATCTTCGATTAAAGATTCAAGATTTTTGCTATAGATACCCGTCATCATATCGATGTCAACACCAGCATTCATAGCAAGTCCTGCAGCTTCCTTTCGGTCATTGGCATAACCATGGTATAGAAGCTCTTCAATAGCAGCCCAATCTGAGATTAGAACACCATCAAATCCCATTTCATCTCGAAGCACATTTCTCATAAGCCATTGATTACCAGTAGAAGGAATTCCGTTTAACGTATTAAATGATGTCATCACCATTTCTACTCCAGCCTTCACCGCTGCTTCATAAGCTGGAAGATAATAACCTCTCAGTGTATTTTCAGAAAGTTCCACCGTATTATAATCCCTACCTGCGGTAGGAGCTCCATATGCAGCAAAATGCTTTACACAAGCTGCTATTTTATATTCTTCACCAACGTTTGTGCCTTGGAATCCCTCCACCATTGCGATGGCAAAGTCACTGTTTAACTTTGCATCTTCACCGGTAGACTCCATTACTCTTCCCCATCTAGCATCACGAACTAAATCGACCATTGGAGCAAATGTGACATGAACACCAGAAACAGCAGATTCTTTTGCTGCTATCTGAGCGCATCGTTTTGATACTTCCGGTTCAAAAGTAGCTCCTTGTGCTAATGGAATAGGGAATATGGTACGAAATCCATTGATAACATCTAACATTAGCAACAATGGAATATTATGAGGATGTTTTTTTATGTAAGCATCCTGTATCTCTTTGTATTTTTTTGCACCTAATAATCCAATAACAGATCCTGCCTGAGCAATACTTTGCTCTGTTATTCCATTTTCTCTGATCGGCCCTGTAAGTTCTACATCATCTATAAAAAAACCACTGGTAACTTGTAACAGTTGATTAATTTTTTCTGGAAGGCTCATATCCTGTAATAATTCTTTTAACTTTTGTTGATCCATTGTACGTTCCTTTCTGTCAAACATCATTATGTCTATTATCTATTACAGTAGTTAGAAGTTTGTGCCGAGGATTACGTAAGCACAAACTTCTGTGTGAAACTTAGAAGTTCTTCGGCACCGTATTGAGGTGCCCTAGAACTTCTTTTCACACATCATTCTTGGGTCTTTTGAATCTTTCTAACAGAACCTCGCTTCATAATTACAGAGTCATATACCATATGCTGTGAATTGTCTCCATTCATCATTCCGTGAAGCATAGATACCGCAGATAAAGCCATCTCTACCGCAGGTTGGTACACAGAATCCAAAGATGGATTATAAAACTCTGTCATTTCTATTCCGTCAAATCCAATAATTGAAATATCTTCTGGAATTCTTTTACCACTTGCTAACGCAGCCTTGGCAGCACCAATCGCTAATACATCCGAAAAGGCAAAAACAGCTGTCATGGAAGGATTTTTTTGCATCAATTGTTTCATTGCCAAAAATCCAGCGCGAAATCCGGCCCCACTTACTGGAACTCCGTTAGAAACTAAACTTTCATCTACTGGGATTCCACTCTCCTCCAGCGCTCTTTTATATCCTCGATAACGTAAGATGTTTGGAGTAACCAGATTACCCACATCTTTGTATAAAAATCCAATATCGGTATGTCCCATTTCAATTAAATATTTTGTTGCTTTGTAAGCTTCTTTTTCATCATCAATAATTACACTGGAATAGAGGGATGGATCCACATTTCCCTCTGAGTTTACAGTAAGTAGAACACAAGGAATTCCAAGTTGCTTAAATTTTGCCTCGGTATAGGAAGAGTAAGATCCCCCCATAATGATAATTCCACATAAATTGCTATGCATTGTTTCGCTTATTGCAATATCAAGCTCATCAGAGTTTTCATCAACGTTTTGAATGAGAAGCGGATAACCTCTTGATGCCATCTCAATTTCTATGACATCAATCATTTTAATAAAAAATGGATTGGACATGTATTTGACAATCAGCGCAATATTTTCAGACTGCGTTAACTTTAGATTTCGGGCATTATTATTCGGAATGTAATTGTATTCATTAATTACATCCATTACTTTCTTTTTTGTTTTTTCGCTAACTGATCCTGTCTGATTAATAACTCGAGAAACAGTTGCAATACCCACACCCGATAATCTTGCTATATCCTTAATATTGATATTTGCCATCATGAACCTCCACTATCATAGTATAATTTATCAGAAGTTGATTTCCAAAATCCAGATAAAAAGGTACGTTTTTGCACCGTCAATCTGATTATTGAAACATGCTTTTTGTTTCAATAAATATAATTTATCAGAAATTGATTTCCATATTTCTAATAAAAAGGTAAGTTTTTTGTTCCGTCAAAACATGCTTTTTGTTTTAAAATATAATTTATAAAAAAGGCTGCCGTATTCCTACAGCAGCCTTTTTATTAGTTATTTATAATAGGCGTAAAGGATGCTAATTGATTTTTTAATTCGTCCAAAACCTTATCAATACCTGCTTGTTTTAGCTGGTTTCTGTATTCTTCAATAGCAGCTGCTACATCGTCTGTCTTACCTAACATAAGCTGTATACCAATGGTTGAGTTAACGTTAGATATCGCTGAAAGTTCAGTGCTAACGTTGGAGGAATCAAAGCTAAATCCTGTATAAGGGTCACTAAGATGTTTCTCACTCCACTCTTTGGATTTTTCGTAACGGCTAGGATGCTCTGTTCTACGAGGAAGTTTAAATTCTGAGTTACTAAATGCCCAAGCAGAAAATCCTCCTGCGTCTACAGCTTCATTGAAATTAGCTGGTTTTTCAAGGAAACCATCTTTAATTTCATATTGACGTCCCTCAATACCATACTGCAATAAACTATAATAAGATTTATCAGTTAAGAACTTTTCAATTACCATAACACATCTTTCAGGATGTTTCGAATTTGCATTAATAACGGTTATATCCTGTGCTGGTGAACTTTGCATTACTTTGTTATGATCTTCTGCGAAATACCATGCGGCAATATCCTGGTCTGGTAAATTACCATGAACGCCGGTATAGTTTCCTGTCCAATCTCCCATGTGTGTGATGTAGGAGGAAGACTGACCATTCTTATACATATCTTTATCACCGGTGGAAGCAGATAGAATATCCTTTGGCCAATATCCTTTTTGTTCCCACTCATCAATCATTGTCACAAATTGTGCAAATTCATCCGTAAATGCTGGGTGTATAACATCCTTAAAGTCTTTATAATCACGAGTTACAAAATGCATTTCACTGGTAGATATACCAGGAGCAGGTACCCAGTTTCCTGTGGTATCTATTAGCATTTTATAAAAGTCCATAGAAACTTCTGCATTACCATTGATAGGATAGATGCCATGAGCAACAGAAGCATCAAAATAAGCAATCATAGATTGTAAATCGGTAACTTCTTTAATACCCCATTTTTCACAATTCGCTTTATTGTAGACAAAACCAGTATTGCTATAACCTGCTCCAAGGGTTGGAACACCGTAGATTTTACCATCAGAGGTTGTTGCTGCCCAGCTTGCTTCTGGCACTTTGGATTTTAATGTTGGAGCATACTTATCTAAAACATTAGTGATATCATATAAAGATCCTTGTTTTGCCAATGTATAGAATGGTACCGCTGTATTGATGGAAGCATAAGCCATATCAAAAGATTCATTGGAAGCCCAGATTAGCGGATACTTGGTTCCAATATCACCCCAATCTATGTACTTAATTTCAATGGAAGTATTGATATCTTTTGTCAGTTTACGATTAATCTCTTCTAAAATATCCCCGTTTGCTACACCAGCGGAACCATACAGATACATAACAAGATTTACATGTTCTGATAAGTCGTCTTCCCCATTCGACTTATTCCCTGATGAATCCGTTTTTGCCCCTTTGCTGCATCCCGCTAAGAGAACGCTCACCATAATGAGGCTTAAGATACTGCGCATAACTTTTTTCATTTTCATAGTTTTTCCTCCTTTTATTTTATAGGTCTTCTACTAAAAAGTAAAGCCTATAATATCATTTTGAAACAATCATCCTTTTACAGAGCCTATCGTAAGTCCGCTTACAAAATATCTCTGAACAAAAGGGTATAATAAGATAATTGGTCCCGTTGTTAATACTGCAGTTGCCATCTTAACAGATTGCGTTGGAATGGTATTAACATCAATAAAATGACCTTGACTGGTTAACGCTTCAATACTTGTTTGATTAATCATCTTTTGTAAATAATACTGTAAAGGATATTTGGATGGGGTATCAATATATAAACTAGCACTATACCATTGATTCCAATAACCTAGCGCAAGGAAAAGCCCAACTGTTGCTAAAGAAGGAATAGCAAGTGGCATAAATACTTTTCTATAGATAGTAAAAGCTCCTGCACCATCCATGTTAGCAGATTCATATAATTCATCTGGTATGGACTTCATGAAATTTCTCATCAAAAATATGGACCAAGCACTAATTAGTCCTGGGATTATCATCGCCCAAATACTATCTTTTAAATGCAGATATCTTACATTCAATATATAGGCAGGTACGAGACCTTCACTAAATAGTGTGGTGAAATAGATAAAAAAGGAAAAGAAATTTCGATATTTAAAATCCTTTCTATTAAGAACATAACCTGCCATAGACATTGTGAATAACCCAAGCACTGTTCCAACTATTGTAGTAAATATTGTTACTTTATAGGCATCAATTAACTTTTTAGGGTTGTCTAATAAGTATTTATAAGCGGCAAGGCTCAATTCTTTAGGAAATAGCTTATAACCTTCTGCTACAATCTCTCTTTCTGTCATAAAGGAAGAGGAAATCATTAAAACAAACGGGAAAAGACATAATAATGCGAAAATTCCAATTACCACATAACATATAATTGATAACGCTCTATTCCCTTTGCTCATTTTTATGGAACTTCCACCCTGGTGATTTTTCTTCATTTTCTACCTCCTTCTGTTTAAAATAATGCACTCTCTGGCTCAATTTTTTTAACTATCAAATTAATGGTAAGAACTAAGATTAAGCCAAACACGGATTGGTATAGTCCAACTGCAGCACTGGATGCAAAATTGAAAGAACCAATTAAACTACGATATACATAAGTATCAATAATATCCGTCTGATGATAAAGGAGTGAATTGGTACCAATAAGGTTATAAAATAAGTCAAAGGATCCTCGTAAAATGCCTCCAAGACCAAATAATAATAACAAGATAAAGGTCTGTTTTAAGAGAGGAATCGTTACATAACAAATTCTTTGTATACGACTAGCACCATCAATATAAGCAGCTTCATAAACCTCGGTGCTAATTCCTGTGATAGCTGCTAAATATACAATCATTCCATATCCTGTTGTCTTCCAAATATAGAAAAAGACGATTATGTATTTCCATATCCCAGGATTAGAATAAAAGGAATAACGCTCCATACCTAGATTTACTAATACAGTGTTAATAAAACCGTTATCGAAATTAAATAAGTTATATGCAAAAACTCCGACTACCACATAGGAAATAAAATGAGGAAGTAAGATTACAGATTGAGAAAATTTCTTAAAATATTTATTCATTATTTCAGACAACATAATTGCCAATATAATCTGTAGCGAATGGCTTAATATCAAAAATACTATATTGTACAATAACGTATTTTTTGTAATTCTCCAAAGATCACCATTCTTTATTAAAAACTCAAAATTTTTAAATCCCACAAAATCACTACCAAAAATTCCTTTGTTGGGATTATAATTGACGAAAGCAACATATGCTCCGGGCATCGTAATGTAAGAAAAAATAATAAAATAAACGATTGCCGGAAGAAGCATAAGAAACATGACCCAATTTTTACGCATTTCTTTTCCAAATGCTTGGAACCCCCGCTTTACTTTCAATTTTGTTCCTCCAATCTTTTTATTATCAAAACTAGGAAATAAGATTAATGTTCGAATGATTGGAAACGTTTCCTTCTGTTTTGATATGTTTATAATAATTCATTCCATATTTTTTGTCAATATGTCAATTATGTCAATATATAATATTTTTATTTGTGCAATTTATCCAAACGATCCTTTTATCCATTATTTGCCCCATAATCATATTTCCTTTTATATCCTTCGACATTTATTGATATTTACTATTTTTCTTGACATCTAAAACTCATTCTTGTATACTTCTTGTGAATTGGAAATGTTTCCACTTGTTTTATGAAGGAGGTAACTATATGATACTAAAAACATTGTCTGCTCCAATCATCTTAAAAAATGGTAATAGCACATTTACTTTTTTACCTGGAGGAGACAACTTCGAATGGATCCATGAATCCATTATGATTAATGCTTTTCGAGCTACCACATTGGATGGTTCCACCAATAATTTGTATCTTCGAATATACAAAGAAAATTCCATCGCTTTCTATCCTTTAATTGGGATGCATTCCAAAAGCACTATAAAATCCGGTGCTTCCACACTTATTTTTGAAGGTGTAGCAGAGGATATTAACTATACCGTTACTTTTCGTCTAACCCCATACGGTATTTGGTTTTGGGACATATCTCTTTCTGGAAATTGCCATAAAGCTGATATCATTTATTCCCAAGATATTGGCATCGGTTTAAAGGGAAGTGTTAATTCCAATGAATTGTATTTAGCGCAATACTTAGGCCATAGTGTTTTTCAAGGGGATTACGGGTATGTTATTTGTTCCAGACAAAACATGGCTCAAGACAAATTTTTCCCATACCTCCAACAAGGTAGCCTTGGTATACGTTCCATTGCTTATTCCACCGATGGCACACAATTTTTTGGTCTTTCTTATAAAAAAACAAATATCCCTGAAGCATTGTACGGGAATCTTCCAAGTAAAAATAAACAGTTTGAGTTAGCTCATACTGCCCTTCAAACTGAAGTCTTTTCACTCTCCGGAACAAAGCAATTCTCTTTTTATGGTATTTGCAAAGTTAACCATCCAGAAGTAATCTGTGAAATTGAATACATACAGGAATTAGAAAAAGCCTATGCTTACCATGAGACCGGAAATTTCTTGCCTGTTAATGTTCCTGCACTTTGTAACCTAGGAGATCCTTACGCTTCTTCTCATTGGAATACTGAACAGGTAGAACATTATTTCCCAGAGAGACTGCTTGAAGAAAAAAAGGATGAATCCTTACTTTCCTTTTTCACACCAGATAAAAGTCATGTTGTACTACAAGAAAAAGAATTGGTGGTAGAACGTCCGCAGGGACATATTCTTATGACAAATTTTGATGTAACTAAGGTTCCTCAAGGTGTGGTAAGTTCTACAAACTATATGTATGGCGCATTTAACTGCCAGTTTGTAGTAGGAAATACAACTTATAATAAACTACTATCCAATCACAGAGGTTTACTAAATACTCAAAAAGATAGCGGCCAAAGAATCTTTGTAAAAATTGGTGATTGCTATAGACAGCTTACCCTACCAGCTGCCTATGAGATGAATGTTGCGGGCAGTACCTGGTATTATCAGTTAGATGAGGATGTTTTAATGATAACCTCCTTTGTAATGTATGATCGACCAGAAATTGTACTAAAAGTTCAATCTCTCGGAGATAAAAACTATGATTATATAGTTACTCATCAACTCACAGTAGGACCGAATGAGTATGAACATGAAATTAGAATGACGAGAGAGGGTAATGTACTACAGTTTTACCCAGACGCACCTGTTATTACAAATGATTTTTATCCTGAGCTTTCGTTTAGAATGAGAATACCAGAGAACAGTACTGTATCAGACGATCGCATCTTCTTTCAAAATAATACGACGGTCAATCCATCTTTGTTATCAATCGAAATACCTCAATCGTCTGGCTTTGATATTGTTATGCAAGGCTTCGATACAGGAAATGTAGTTCCGTTTTTAGAGCAGTATGATTATAAAGAGCAAATGGAGGCTTATCGTAATTACTATGATCATTTGATTTGTGATTTTAGATTAAGTGCTTCAAATGGTATGATTCCTCTTTCCGCTGAAAAGTTAAATGCAATTATACATTGGTATGCTCATGATGCCTTAATCCATTTCGCTTCTCCACATGGTCTTGAACAATCTGGTGGCGCAGCATGGGGTACACGAGATGTATGCCAAGGTCCGATTGAATTTTTCTTAGCTACAGGACATTTTCAACTTGCACGACACATTCTATTAACTCTATTCTCCCATCAGATAGAGGGAGTATTTGAGTGGCCTCAAT
Source organism: Lachnoclostridium sp. (assembly GCF_031997925.1). Classification (NCBI taxonomy): domain Bacteria; kingdom Bacillati; phylum Bacillota; class Clostridia; order Lachnospirales; family Lachnospiraceae; genus Lachnoclostridium; species Lachnoclostridium sp. The sequence continues at coordinate 39,804 of NZ_DAMADT010000029.1, forward strand.
GGTTTATGTTTGATAATTATCCTATGCATCAAGAAGATTGTCATGGGGATGTTGTTTTTTGGCCATTGAAAGCTGTCAGCGATTATATACAGGCAACCGGAGACGCATCCATTCTTAATGAGCTTGTAGATTACCGTACGGCGAAAGAAGCTTTGCCTACCAATCAGCCAGAAACAATATTAACTCATATTAAGCGTGCTGTCACTACAATTAAGAATCGATATCTATCCGGTACCGCGCTAATTTCCTACGCTGGTGGGGACTGGGATGATACCTTACAACCGGCCAATAGTAAGTTAAAAGATAATCTAGTAAGTGCCTGGACACAAGCACTGGCTGGACAGACCCTAGAACTTCTTAGCAATGCTGTCAAGGGAATCGATCTTACTTTTACAGATGAATTAACTCATATGGTAGAAGATATCAGAACTTCCTTCTATCAGTATTTGATAAAAGATGGAGTTATTGCAGGTTTTCTTTATAGAGAATCCGAGGAACATATGAAATATATGTTGCATCCAGATGATACGGAATCCTCCATCCGCTATCGACTTCTACCGCTAACCAGAAGTATTATAGCACAATTGGCTGATCCTAAGTTGGCAGCTCGTAACTTAGAAATTATAGATGAACATTTGGCATGTCCGGATGGTGTTCGCTTAATGGACCATCCTGCTAGTTATAACGGTGGAACCAGTAAAATATTCTTACGAGCAGAACAAGCTGCAAATGTTGGTAGAGAAATCAGCCTACAGTACGTGCATGCACACATTCGCTATATAGAAGCTTTGGCAACTATGGGACTAGGTGAAAAAGCATGGGACGCATTAATGCGTATCAATCCGATCTTATTGACAAATTATGTACCAAACGCACTGACAAGGCAAAGTAATGTTTACTTTAGTAGCTCTGAAGGATGCTTTGATGATCGTTATGAATATGCCAAAAACTTTGATAAATTAAGAACCGGAGATATTAATGTAAAAGGTGGTTGGAGACTCTATTCCAGCGGTCCTGGTATCTATATTCGAAGGGTCATTTCAGATTTGCTAGGAATTCGTTTCAGTGATAATTGCATCCACATCGATCCTGTTATAACAAAAGAATTAGATGGAGTAACGCTTCAATTTACTTGCTTTGGAAAGACAGTTTTCTTTACCTATCATATCGATGACACAATGGATAAACATATTTGTGTAAAATCCAATCAAAACGAACTGTCTGGAGACAACTTAAACAATATCTACAGAGACGGTGGTATTCAGATTGCAAAAGATGTTTTCTTATCTGCTGCTATGAACGATAATAATTTTCATATTTATGTTAAAAACTAATATTTCTATATGACAATTGCTAAAGTGGAGGATGAACATATGAAAGTTGTAACATTTAATATCCGTTGTGATTATAATCAGGATGGTAATAATAACTTTCAATATAGAAAGGAATTAATATTACCAAAATTAAAAAAAGAAAATGCAGATATTGTTTGTTTCCAAGAAGCATTACCGCATGTTGTAAATTGGTTAAAAGAGAATTTAGAGGATTATTATATTCTTGGTTGTGGTAGAGAGAAGGATTTAAAAGGTGAACAAAATACCGTTGCTATTAAAAAGGAGAAATATCAGTTAATATCAATGAATACATTTTGGTTATCATTGACTCCTGATGTACCAGGAACTAGGTATGAAAAGCAAAGCATGTGCCCAAGATCAGTAACTGAAGTTTTTTTACAGGACTTAGAAACAGAAAAGTTATATTATGTCCTAAATACTCATTTGGATCATGAAGGCAGCGAAGCTAGAGTTCTAGGAATGCAGCAATTACTAAAACACATGAGTGGGGTTGCAGAGCAAAAGAAACAGGCGGGCTTTGGCCAGGTAGAATTGATTTTAACAGGAGATTTCAACGGATATCCTGACTCTGAGGAAATTAGGTTAATTGAAAATAGTGGATTTTTAAGAGACCTAACATCAGGTATGGAGGGAACTTTCCATGATTTTGGAAGAATGCAGCCAGCGGAAAAGATAGATTATATCGTGGTATCCTCCGGATTAAAATGCTGCACTCGTGAATTATGGAAGGATTGTGAGAATGAAGTTTATCTTTCTGACCATTATCCGGTTAGTGTGGTACTGGAAGAGGTATAAACGGTTAGATTACGTACAAACTTAAAAAAAGTTGCAAGAAAACAAACCCGATTCTGATTGTCAGAATCGGGTTTGTTTTCTTCTGCACAGCAAAATCAAAAATTCTCGCAATGTTATTTTTTAGTAGTCTTTGATGTATCGCCAGTATTAATAGTTTTCCACAAGCATATAGCATAAATCGAAAGTACACCTACTTGTATAGCAAGAATAATCAATGCTGTTTTATCAAGTGCATCACCTGTAATACTCGAGATATAATCATGTGCCGCATGCCAGATAATAACTATCCATAGACTTCTTGTAATACTTACAATTTCAGCAAGTACAAATCCTACTAAGAATGCAAAAAATAACTGTAATACAAGATATAATGGACTTTTTCCATTAAAAATATTTGCAAGATGAAGAGCTCCAAATACGACAGAAGTCCAAATAATGGCATTCTTTCTTCCCTTCTCTTCCATAAATTTCAGTGCAAGTCCTCTAAAATAAATTTCCTCATTAAAACCAACCGCAACTGTAAAAAATAATAAAATAAAATATTGTAATACTGAAACCTCTGAACTAAAACCCGCGATAACTATTGGGAGTATTTCTACAGCCAATAACGGTATATACCACCATACTTTATGATTTGTATCTTTTTTACTTAATTGAAATCCATAATCAGAAAGCGTAAATCGAGTTTTTCTCATGATAATAATACCAATTGCTATTGAAATTATGAGGAAAACCGTAGTTACTACAATTTGTACATTGGTATCTAACCATATTATTTGTGGAACTGCTGTTCCAAGCGCTGTAATAAATGTACAAAGTAATCCAATTAAAATTGCAGAAAAGTATGGATGTTTCTGATAAAAAGATTCTTTCATATGTTATATTCCCCCTCATTTTTCAATTTTAACATTAATCCCATAAAGGAATTGTTTAGTAATCTTCGATTTTCTTTATCATTAAATTTGCAGTTATTAGTTGCAAACATAGCTGCAATCCCATGAGTCGTAAGCCATATTCCTGTATACAGCTCTTTTGCTGCATTTATGCTTAACCCAGTTATTTGACATAACATTTCTATGACTTTATCATCTCCTTCTGTATTTCCTGCAATATCCATTATGCTTTGTTCTCGAAACACATCCGACATAAATAGTAACTTGAATAGATTCTTCTCATTCTTAGCAAAATCAATATATGCAAGACCCATATTAAGAAAGCCATCCTCTGAATTTTCTCCTGCACTCATCATGCGCTCATTATAAATATTCTCAGCCATCTCATAAACTGCAGTCTTAAGCCCTTCCATTGAATTATATGTTCGAAATATAGGATGCACGGAACATCCTATTTCCTTTGCTAAATCACGAGCGTTTAAGGAATCCATCCCTTTCTCCCTAACCATGCGAATCGCTACGTTCATAATTTCTTCTTCTGTAACCTTAATTTTCGGTGGCATAAAATCCTCTCCTTCTAAAGTAGCTAACGTTACCTAACAATCGTTACTCATTATAAGGTAAAAAATGTATATTGTCAATCGGAACTTATAAGAGGGAATACCTGAAAAGCACCCTATCACTTATATGATAGGATGCCAATTATATATTACAGTGAAATTTAATTTCGTCTTCTTTAATATGACTTTTTCATTCATCACATATAATAAATCTGTGCTGATATGATTTCCATTAATTCATTTATTTTCTAAATCCCAACACACCAATAAATTATCTTTTCCCATACCACAAACATAAGGATTACTATCATATTTATAGCAAAATTCAAGAAAATCTTCTTTCTCCTACGAATCAGTCATAATTTTCTTTAAAATCTTGTCGTTAAACCATCAAAAACATTAAATTGTCTAATGCTACCTGTGCTGCCCTCAAAGAAAACACTGTTATGAATAATTTTTACAATCGTGGTTTTTCTTTAACATTTCTAATCAAATTTACTTCATTTGCATAATTAAGTGTTAGTTCTGCGTCGTAAACTAATATGACCTTATACTTTAATTTGTACTGTAAAAAGAGATTATGCTTTACCATTTAATGATTCCATGATTCGTTTTACGGTATATTCAACCTTAAATTTCTCGATGCAATCTAAATTTACAATATTTTTGTACCCAGCGGGATTACCTGCATATCCTAATGGCACCAGAGTTCGCGTGGCTTCACCACCTCTTCCCCATTGTTCAAGTTCCTTATTTGTTAACGATGTGGATTTAAGATTTTTCGCAACCTCCTCATTTACCAATTCGCTAAAATAATGCTTTATGAATGCAGTCTCGTATCCACCCGCATGAATGTCAAATAAACCGATCTCCGATTTATCCATTCCAGCATAAAACTCTTCGGGATACTCAGGATTTAAGACCAAAATAAAGTCCTCATCTCCCTTTAATCCTATTCTGCTTAAATCATAAAAATCTACTAATATACGGATATTTAAACCCAATTCATTTCTGCCAGTTTTGATTGCGTCTAAAATTGCCCTTATATGTATTACATCACCATGACAGTTATTACAGAAAATATTATGAAACCCCCAATCATGAAGATTTTTAAAAATATCCATTAGAACGGCCATCATAGTCTCTGGTCTCACCGAAAAAGTTCCTGGGAATCCACCTGTACAATGGTTAATTCCCCAATAATATGGTGGAACAATCAACGCCCGCTCTCCTTTATTATTTAATTCTTCTAATATACATTTGCAAGAAGCATAACTCCAGTAAGAGTCAGTTCCTAGCGGCAGATGCGGTCCATGTTCTTCAATGACTCCAAGAGGAAATAATACAATTTGATTTTCTTTAGATGCCTTTTCAACCTCCTGCCATGTCATGTCCGCCATAGTCTTTTCAAAAATCGAATATCCCATTTTATTTCCCCCCATATTTTAATAGAGTTATTTTACAGGAATTATACAAAAATTGTAAGACTTTAATTTTATCCTAATTTATGGTATAATATATATAAATAAAGGAACCTTGCTTTTATCTTTTTCCATCCACCAATTTTACAAAGCATCTATCGTGAAGATGCTTTGTTGCAACATTTATAATATTTTTAGATTGATTATTATTCCTTGTCAATTAAAGAAGCACCCTACTATCCACTATTAACTAATACAACCTAACCTAAGTCAGACTCTCAAAAAACAGTATCATTGAAGTAATCCAATAGCAGGTGTTTTAAAAAAGAGGATATATGTATTGACCGAACAAATCGGAATACGTATATCCTCTTTTAAATTAACAATCCACAATGGTAGCTTCCGCAAAAAACTGTGGTAAATGAAAATTAGGCACAGGGTTTTGAATAGGGGAGTAACTTGCATAATGTTCTATGCTTGGGTCCTCACTAATTTTATAGCAATTGAAGGCAAATTTATCACCTTGCTTTAAAGGTCTGCCCTCATTAAAAGTACAAATCAATTCCATCGGAATTTTAAGCAATATGTTCCAATCATTATCATTCAACTCAGCCTTACATATCGCATGATAAGATGTAACATCAGATATCTTTCTTCTATTTTTGATGGTACCACAATGGCTGAGCATTGCACCATTTGCATTCATTTCAAAGTTAAGATATTCGAATTTCTGATTATCCGGTCCGAAATTAATAAATATCTCGAGACCACTATCCTGATATACCGGATCTTCATCCTCGGTAAACCTTCGTAGAGGGTTTTGTTCCACTGCTGTCATAGAAACAACGAGCCCATAATTATCTAGTAATGCAATCTGTGCAAATGCCTCCACTCTATACCCTTTCGTCCATTGAAAATGGTCGATATAACACACTGGGCATTCCTTCAATTGTTCTAACTCTTTGATTATTTTTACCTGGTATATGGTAATCCCTCTTTTCTATTATGATTTTTATTCGTACCCATTCGGATTATTAATCTGCCATCTAAAGGCATCTTCACACATTTCTTCCAAATCTCTTTTAGCATTCCAACCAATCTCCTCTTTCGCAGAGCAGGATCAGCATAGAAGGTTGCAATATCGTAGAGACTCCGGCTCCACCCGTTACTAATATTGCCATAGTTCCCTCCTATCCATATGTCCCATTAATGATATCTCCTTTTGACACTTTTATCAATAAGTTAAGTTTTCTCTACATGTATTTCTTAACAATCTGATTCATCTGATCCCAATTACGTTCCATATCCTCTACTAACTTTAACTGTGTTCTGCAACGATCCAAATTGTGATTTTCTCTGTGAATTCTAAAATAAGTATCACCTTGTAAATAATCGGTTAAGAATCTCATTCCACATTCCAGTGTCATGAGTTTCGCTCCCATTGGAAGCATCTCCATTTCTTTATGTATCAAGCTGCCATTGCAGCCTTCAAGGTAGCCTTTGGTATATAACTCAAACAGCTCCAAATCAATTGATACCTTGGATAAGTCAGTCTCATCCTCTGCTGCAGTGTTTGCTCCAAATCTTATCGAATCACCAAAATCATTGATGGAGAGACCGGGCATTACGGTATCTAAATCAAGGACACAGATTCCTTTTCCCGTTGTCTTATCTATCAATATGTTATTTAATTTGGTATCATTATGTGTTACACGTAGCGGAAGTTCACCTTTACTGAGCATATCCATACATACCTTCATATCTTGTTCTCTTGCAATCAAGAAATTTATCTCATCCTGTACATTTTTTACACGATCGTATGTATCCTTTGCAATTGCTTCTTGAAATGATTTAAAACGGGCTGGTGTATTATGAAAATCAGGAATTGTTTCATACAAACTGTCTGCATCATACTTAGCCAAAAGATTTTGAAAACGTCCAAAAGCTACTGCGCTTTGATAAAAATCATCCGGCTTTTCCACCTTGTCAAAGCAGATTGCATCATCTATATATTGATATGCTCTCCAATAAGCTCCGAAGCTGTCTATGTAAAACTTTTTGCCATCCTTTGTACTAACTATGTTCACAGTTTCCCGGTTAACATCACCATTGTTTTTACGGATTACTTCTTTTAAAAATGAAGTAACTCCCCATATGTTTTCCATCAATTGTTCAGGGTTCTTAAAAATTTCGTGATTCAAACGTTGAAGGATATACTTAACCTTAGAATCGCCTTGTTGAAATTCGACTATAAATGTATCATTAATATGTCCGCTTCCGTATATTTTGTGATTAAGGTAGTAACCTTTAAAATCAATTGCTTGAATAGCTTCTTCTATTCTAGCACAGTAACCTTCTCTCGTCATCGTAGCCTTCCCTCCTAATTTAATCCCATAATTGTCTGGGATAGAACCCTTTTTCTTGAAATGTTTTCATAGCGTTTATTAAAATCGAATGATTTTAATAATAATACGAAATGCATTCCTCTCATCCATAGAATTATTCCATTCTTTTTATCTTGTATTTATGCCATATACTATCGCATTATACTTGTAAAATCAAGTACTCTTATACTATATTACAAAAAATATAATAGGTTACAGTACTTTTGGTATGAAAGTATTGTAACCTATCATTATGAGTCTTATGTTTTTAATTATTTCTCTTTTCCTGCGAGGAACTCATCGAAATTGACGTTGTACTTCTGCGATATACTCATCAATTCCTGCGTCTTTTAATTTTTTAATAGCCTTATCATATTCTGTATCAAAATCTAAAAAGCTGAACGAATCGCAGCCAAATCTTTTCCGGTTACTTCTTTGATCGCAGTTTCACTCTCTTTCGGTTACTTCTGTTTTACAATAGGTATTTAGAATAGTATTCCCTTAATATACTCAAAGGACAGCTTGGGGTGAACTCCGGCAAAATTCCTAGAAATATACCATTCACCAGCTATTAACGTCCAGAAGGTCTGAGCCATCAAGGAGCTGCTTCCTGCTTTAATTTCACCTGTCTCTTGTCCCTTCAGAATAACAGGTTCAATCGTATCCTTAACCATATCAGGGCTGTTTTCAATAACTTTGATTATTTCCTTATGCTTACTGACTCTGGAGTAGATGGCTCCTTCCAGTTTAGGGCTTATTTTTGTGCCCTTCACAAATTTATTTCCGGTTATATCTAGATAAAACTTCTCCAGGGTTTTTAAAGCTGAATCCTCAATCATCTCAAGTATTACCGGATCCTTCATACCAGCCTTCCACTCGTCAAATAATTCCTGATATATAATTTCCTTGGTAGGAAAATATCTAAAAATCAATGCTTCACTACAGTCCGTAACCTTAGCAATCTCCTTTGTCGTAACTGCGTCATACCCTTTATTTGCGAACAAGCGGCAAGCCGTTTCTAATATCTGCTTGCTTCTTTTTTCATTACCCATTCGGACAAACTTTTTGCTTTCCGTTTTTTCAGCCATAATAATCCTTCCTTATTAAGTATTTACTAATATATATCACATTGCTTTCTTTATTTCAACTCTCTCGGTCTATCTGATTATATATGCCATTGGCATGGTATTCGCCACAGGCAGGTTATGAAGGAGAATCAACTCCAAATTTCCACACTTCCTACAATACCCGTCGGCTCTGTTATCTTTGAATAGAACATCAGGGAACGCATATCCTGAGGAAGGGATTTCACCTTCCTATCAAGAGTTGTGGCAACCTCAATCCTGATATGGTTCTCTCCGGTTCTTAATGCTTCTCCCAAAGGAAACTGATATGGCGGGCAGATTTTCATTCCAAGACAGTGGCCATTTAGCCAGACTTCAGCGCCTTCATAGACATCTGTAATATGAAGTAGCTCCTTTCCGGTTGGCATTCTATCATAAATAAACTCACTTTCATAACGTAAATAACCGGAAAAGGCAGGTAATACCCGGCCCATGCTTCTTAACTCCGTCGTAACTTCAACAGGATGAAACTCTGGATACCTACTGACTTCGGCACTGGAGATTCTCCATGCTGCATCCAGTCTGTATCCAGGCTTAGCCTTGAAATCGCCTTGTTCTTCCACCTCCTTCAGATCATCAAATAGAGCAACCACACTTTGATATGGTGTTAATCTGATATGTATGCTTGTTCCGTCTTCGGTATTTCTGTATTCTGCCGGAATTATCCTATTGTCCATAGCATCATATAAGCTGACCTCTCCTTTTGATTTCACGGTTATCCAGCCATTGTATTCCTTACCGATACTTTCATTGGAGAACATATATATCTCTGTCTGATCCTTACGATAATGGTAATAACGCAGCGCATCAAATTGATTGTCACTGCTAATTTCAAATAATCTGTTATCCTTCAGTGTTTTTGACAAAGCCTCCAGAGAAACTACAATGCATTCGGACAATCCGTCAAGTAGCTGCTTCTCCTCTTCCTGCTTATCTATATTACAGATTCCATCCGGAAGCCCTTGAACAAAGAATACCGGGAATCCTTTTTTTGATGCAGTACCTGCAAATACAGCCACTTCCTTTGTGATAAATTGTGCATATGGGACAATAAAGCAGTCATAACTTTCACCATTCACCTGCAGGCAGCCATCAAATGCTGCATTGTAAGCTGACATATCTGCAAAAACATCGGAGGGAAGAATATCAAAATCAATCTGGCTTTCCAGCAGCTCTCTGGCAACCTTCTGATTAAACATACAGCCACCCGTCCATTCGCTTTCTCCATGATACAATACGGCTGCCGGTGCTATATGGGTACCTCCGTTCAATAGATGGCACATACGATTGGTGTAGTGCATCAGCTTTTTAAAATAATTGAACTGAGGATCCTCTCCCCCGGCATAAAAATGAGGCGGGCAGTCCGAATCAGGAAAATCCTTTGGTGAAAATGCGTGAGGTACATATACATTAATACCTCTCACCAGAAAATGATCCATCAGATATTTCATCGTTTTTATCCCAAGCCTCCAGCCGTAAGCTCCGAAGATTTCGCACATAGCCCTACCCTGTTTCTTCGGATCGATATGAGCAAGGGACGAACCCAGCTTTCCGAGTTCAAAATGATAAAACTCTCCATCCTTATCTGCACCTAGTAATGCTTCTCTTTTATAATTTTCTCCTCCGGGAAGAACCTGATCTCCGATATTATCAATTCCTGACATATGCTGGCCCATCATAGAGCGAAAAAAATGTCCCTGGCTGCTACCAAGTCTGCTATGCTGATTATTATCCTCCACGATATGACCGATGTATTCCACTCCTCTTTCCTCACACCACTGTCCGATCTGTCTGGAAAAATTCTCTTCCACCAGTCTGGTCACACAGTCCATATAGGCATAGCGAACCCTGGCATTTACTTTCTCATCTGACATGTCGGTCCAGAGTGCAGGATAATAGGGCAGATACTTCTTACCTAGCTTCTCCTCTAGCATTTTCTCAAGCTGGCTACTCCAAGGAAGTGGTGCCTTTTTCTTTCCGATGGACTCATCAAAATTATAGCCGATGCTATTGCCGAGGCAGGGTTCATCCGAAAAGAAGCCTGCAATCGTTTTCCCAAATTCTTCTTTGTAATGCTCATAATGAGGTTCATACACCGCATCAATCTGAATTCTACAGGAATCCTTATCGACCATACTGATATAGTCGCAGCGCCCCTCACCGTTTCTGGTAATAAAAAGAACATTAATTCTCCAGGTACCCTGGGGAACGTCCCATATTAATTTTCCGTTCACAATATTCGTGGTAAGATCGATTCCTTCCCCAATCAAGGAAGAGTCCCTATCCATCTGATATGCACGAATGGACAGGATTCTGTCATCTGTAAAATAGCGCTTCTTCTCCGAGCTCATACCAAACATTTCAAGATTTAATCCAGAAGGCAGCATAATCGGCATCATCATGGCGGCAAGACTAACCTCAACCTCAGGTGTAGGGCCACTGACATCGATAAACTTCCGGCTAATGTACTGCTTACAGTATTTATCCTCTGACTCTGCAATTTTTCCGGCGGCATAGCCGGTAGGAAAATGTGCATCATCCAAAATCCACAGCTTCATATCCCTTTTCTTAGCTTCATCAATAATGATATCCATATCATGCCACCATCCCGATCCAAGATAATCCGGATGGGGTCTGGCCTCCACACAGACTGCACGAATACCGCAGCTATGGATTGCCTCCATATACTCCCGAAGCTTCCCTTCACTCTCTCCATGCTGCCAGAAAAATGGCAGAATATAATTATCTTCCTTCTGTTCAATTAATTCTTTAATAAATGATTTCATTCTTACCTCCATTATGCTGCCGTCCGGCAGCTTTTATGTTCAAAATGAATTTAATAATTCTTTACGAAACCAGTCAAACATCTCTGTTTAGCCCTTTACCGATCCAATCATGACACCTTTTACAAAATATTTCTGTACAAATGGATATACGCACAGGATGGGCAAGGTAGATACGATAATGGCAGCGTATTTTACCAGGGTCATATAAAGCTGTGCATTGGAAATCATATCCGCTTGATTGACAGCATCCCCCGAGGACTTAATTAACAGCTCCCGCATAAACATCTGAAGCGGTAGTAATGAAGTCCTAGTCGGAAGATAGATCATAGCATTGAACCACTCGTTCCATTTACCGATTGCGGTAAAAAGCATAACAACCGCAAAAGATGCCTTACATAACGGAAGAATAATCCGAAACATAACAACGAAATCGTTCGCACCATCCATTCTTGCAGATTCCTCTAAACTGTCCGGTACACCCTGAATGGCAGTCCGCATGATAATAATGTTGAATACGCTTAATGCACTGGGAATCAGCATGGCCCATCTAGTATCAATCATATTCAGATTACGTACTACCATATAAGAAGGAATCATTCCACCGTTAAAAAGCATGGTAAATATCATAAACAGCATAAGAAAGTTCCTGTAACGAAAGGTCTTTTTGGATACAATATAGCCTCCCATCACAGATAGGATACCGGTTATAGCACACTGGGCAATTACATAAAAGATGGTGTTTGCATAGCCGGTGAGCAGTCCCTTAAAGTTAAGAATAATTTTATATGCTGTTACAGACGGCTGTTCCAGCGGTCTTAAGATTAATCCGCTTGTCGCATTTACCAAGGTCGGATCACTGACGGAAGCCATTGCCACATGCCACATAGGAATAATACAGATAATGCAAAGGGCGATCATGAATAAGTAATTAAATATTGTAAAAATGATTTCACCAAAACTTTTTTTCTTTACCATAGTCCTATCCCTCTCTTCTAAAACAGACTAGTATCTGAACATTTCGCACTGATTTTATTGGTAATCAACAGCAAGGCTGTGGCTATCAGGGAATTAAACAATCCTACGGCGGCACTCAAGCCATAATTATAATTCTGTAATCCTTCCCGGTAGACATAGGTATTGATTACATCAGCCGTTTTGTAGATGGACGGATTATACAATAGAAGAATTTTATCACTGCTTACCTGTAGTAGAGTACTAATGCGCAGGATCAGCATAATGATTATGGTTGGTGCAATACTAGGAAGTGTAATATGTATGGTCTGTTTGATGCGGTTCGCCCCATCCATGACCGCAGCCTCATAAAGTTCCTGATCAACACTGCTGAGTGATGCAATATAGATGATACTTCCGTAGCCTAAGCCCTGCCACAGGTTTGAAAGGACAAAAATCGGTCTGAAATAACTCGATATTCCCAGAAGATTACGCCCCCCACTATTTGTCACCCCAGCTACCAGATTGGACAGGACACCACCGCTGGCACAGAAATCCGTGATTAAACCGCATAAAACAACAGAGGATATAAAGTATGGCATGTAACTAATTGTCTGAACAGTCTTTTTAAATCTCTTAGTAGTAATTTCATTTAATAATAAGGCAAAAATAATCGGTGCAGGAAAGCCGACAATTAAATCAAGTGCACCCAGTACCACTGTATTCTTCATAAGTCTCAGGAAATAAGGCCCATGAAAGAATGCTCTAAAATTATCAAAACCTACCCAGTCACTTCCTATTAACCCCTTTACCGGAGAGTATTTTTCAAAGGCCATTAGAATTCCACCCATTGGGACATAGCAGAATATTATGAACCAGATTACGATCGGCAGGCTCATCAGATAAATAAGCTTATTCTTTTTAAAATCATAACCTATATTATGAGGAAGTGCCCTCAACCCCTTTCCTTCAATATATCCCTGTGCCTTTTTCTTCTTTTTCTGTTTATGTTCCATAATATCCTCCCATATAACTAAGTGCTTACTTAACAACACCTATAATAAATGCTTTTTTTTCGTTTGTCAACCTTAAAACTTAATATTATTAGTCGCATGTTATTAAGTAAACATTTACTTACATTAATCCTCTATACTTCCATATTTATAAGGATTTTCATGTATCATTATTTAAAATAATGTATTGACATTATTATTCCATGATAGTATATTAATTATGTAAGTATTTACTTACCTAATAATTTATGGAGGATGTTTTATGAAAGGATTTTTGTGTAAAATTCTAAACCGTATTACAGCTTTAGCGCTATGTGTTTTATTGCTTGCTACCATATTCACAGGCTGCCAGAAAAGCAATGACGACACCGATTCATCGGACACAGCCGACAGTCGCGGGGTATCAGCAACTGTGGCTCCTGAACAAACGGCTCTGAAAGAGCTAATGCTTCCGTTAACCGCGCAAAAAGAGGAGTTAACCGTATGGACCATCTACGATAATAACTCGATACCCGAGCCAAACAATCTTCCAGGGGTGAAAGCAATGGAAGCAGCAACCAATGTACATATTAACTGGGTACCGGTATCTGTATCCATGGCTAGTGAAAAATTCGGTCTTATGCTTTCGTCCTCGGAACTGCCGGATATCATATATGGAGCCGGGCTCGCCGATTACCCAGGTGGAAGTGAAAAGGGTGTTGAAGATGGATTCCTACTTGACTGCACAGATCTAGTCAATCTTTATATGCCAAACTATCGGGGCTTTATCGATGCGGATTCAGCACTAAAAAAAGAAGTAATGACGGATGCTGGAAAATACATTGGCATTTATGGTCTCAATTCCAGCGATACCGCAATTGAAGGAGAAAAGGAATATGCAGGACTTGCTGTCCGTAAAGATATTCTAGATTCACTGGGGCTAGATATTCCGAGTACCATCTCCGAATGGCATGATGCTCTTACTGTTGCGAAAAACGCAGGAATGGCGAAGCCCTTACTGCTTACGCTAAACGGTTATGGTTTTACCGGCTCCTTCATTACCGCCTTTGGTATCTATCCTGAATTCTATCAGGTAGACAATACCGTAAAATTCGGTCCCGTTGAAGAAGGCTATAAGAACTGGCTGGATACTATGCGTCAATGGTATTCGGAAGGCTTGATTGATCCTGACTTTATGATTAATCCTACCGGCATTGCAGATGCGCAGAATATTATGAATGATACTTCCCTTGCCTTTACAACAATCTGGACCTATACCAGCTACGGAGCCCTTCTAAACAGACTGACTAACAACGAAAAATGTAATATTACAGCTGTAACTAATCCGGTTCTGAATAAAGGAGATACACCCTATGTCATAAAGTCATCAAATGGAGCTAGCGGTAATCCTGCTTATATTACCTCCCGTTGCAAAAATCCGAAGCTTGCTGCCATGTGGCTGGATTATCAATATACACAGGAAGGTATGCTATCCAACTTCTACGGTGTGGAAAATGAATCCTATACCGTAGCTTCCGATAAAACCTTATCCTTTACAGACAAAGTCATGAAAAATCCTGATGGCTTAAGTGCTACCGAAGCTCTTAAATATTATGCAAGAGGCAATGGTCTGGGGCTTTATAATTGGGAATATCTTGAGCATTTCTATCTAGGTGCTGAAGGTCTTCTTGAAAGTAAAAACATCTGGGATGACCAGAAAACCAACATGCTCTCCAGAAGAATTACCTTGACGGAAGAAGAAGGCAGCTCATACAACAGCCTATATACGGCTATTCAAACCATGGTTCGAGAATATGCCGCAAAATATATAATGGGACTAGAGGCACAGGATTCCTATGACAGCTTTAAGAACAGCCTTCAAGACAGCGGTTTGGGAGAGTGCCTCGGGTATCAACAGGCAGCTCTTGACCGTTATAACAACAGAGGCAAATAAATAGCTTTATAATTCAATTGTGATGAAACCACGTAATAAGAACGCGTCGCACTATAGCTTTTCAGCTGGAATGCGACGCGTTTCTATCTTTATTAAGTTATTTCAGCTGCTCCTTTAGTACATAGATTAATTCCTTCATCTGATCCTCTGTAATCTTCGAAAATCCAAACAGTGCCCTAAGCGGCAGCCCACCAGTCATTTCTTTCAGCATCTCATTGGAACTGCCAAAGCCTGATGCATTGCCTCCATTAGACTTCGAAAGCATCGTCGACATAATCGGTGCGGTTTTGGGGTTCTTTAACAATGAGCCTATCGTTGTATTCTCATCTACCCGGAAAGGAATCTCCCTTACAGGAGTGAACTTAACCTTCTCCGATAGACGAATTTCTGCAGAGGAATGAGCCAGTAAAAGCTCATAGGTTCCACCGGCAGCATACCAGTCTCCGATTTCTTCGTTATACCAGGATAGAGAACGGGCGTCGATTTCAAAGGTTACCGACTTCGTCTCTCCCGGTTTAAGCTCTACCTTGGCAAATCCCTTTAACTCTTTTACAGGCCTGCCCGGGGTACCGGTACGGTCACCGACATAAAGCTGCACTACTTCTTTTCCTGCCATCTTTCCTGAATTGGTGATCTGTGCCGTTACGGTTATACTCTCACCCTCTGTAAAATAACCACGAGTTACCTGCATATCATGATAGGAGAATTCGGTATAGGACAGTCCATGACCAAAGGGGAATAATACCGGGATTTTTTTAGCCTCATAATAACGGTAACCGATATAAATCCCTTCTGAATAAACGACCTTTTTGCCATCTCCAGGGAAATTCAAATAGGACGGGGTATCCTCAAGTCGAAGCGGAAAGGTTTCTGCCAGTCTGCCACAGGGATTTGCATCTGCATATAATAGGGCATCTGTTGCCTCACCGACTCCCTGACCTGCAAGAAACATTTCAAGAATAGCATTCACCTTATCTGCCCAGGGCACTTCCACAGCAGAGCCATTATGAAGAACTACGATGGTATTCTTTTGCACTCCCGCTATCTGCTCAATCAGTCGGTTCTGACATTCCGGTAGCCTCATATGTTTTCTGTCAATACCCTCAGAATCAAAGGATTCGGGTAATCCGGCAAAGATAACAGCTGCATCCGCTTTGGATGCTGCTTTGACTGCTTCTTCAAAATGGGATTGATCTTCTAGATCCTTGTCATGTGGGAAGCCCTCCGCATAAATTATATTGGGATTTTTATCCCTACCGGTATCTAATGCATTCGTTACCCTGCTGGCATGAATGTGGCTGGAGCCTCCTCCTTGATACCGCGGTATTTTGGCAAAGGCACCTATGTAGGCAACTTTTGTCTGACGGCTCAGGGGCAGCGCACCTTCATTCTTCAAAAGAACAGCACATTCCTTTGCCATATCTGTTGCTATCTTGTGATGCTCCTCTATGTCATATTGCGTATTGGTAGCATCGGCTTGGGAATATTGGAATATAACCTTAAGAATGCGTTCCACAGCTAAATCCAATAGTTCCTCTGGGAGCAAGCCTTCTCTGACTGCTTTCACAATCTGTTCATCACGAATACCGTTAGAAGAGGGCATCTCAAGCTCCAGTCCTGCCTCAATACTCTTTACTCTGTCGTTAACAGCTCCCCAGTCCGACATTACGAAGCCCTCGAAGCCCCATTCCTCACGCAGGATATCCGTAAGCAACTTTTTATTTTCACTGGCATATTCCCCATTAATTTTGTTATAGCTGCTCATTACGGTCCAAGGTCCTGCCTCTTTCACAGCCATCTCAAAGCCTGCCAGATAGATTTCACGCAGCGTACGTTCATCCACCTCTGAGGAGCAGGTCATGCGGTAGGTCTCCTGATTATTAACAGCATAATGCTTTAGGCTGGTACCTACCTCCCATTCCTGAATCCCCTTGATCTGTGCTGAAGAAAGCTTACCAGTCAGATAAGGGTCCTCTGAGAAATATTCAAAATTACGACCGCAAAGTGGGCTTCTCTTAATATTAACGGCAGGTCCCAGTAAAATCGCTATATTCTCTGATCTGCATTCTTCACCCAGCGCACTGCCCATCCGATATAATAAGTTCTCATCAAAGCTGGAAGCGCTCGCACACGCTGGAGAAAAGCATACAGCAGCAACACTCTGGTTCAGACCGAGATGATCTGCTTCCCCTTCCTGCTTGCGAAGACCATGCGGGCCGTCCGTTACCATCACGGCCGGAATGCCTAGTCTTTCCACTGCTTTCGTATGCCAGAAATCTGCACCGGAGCATAATCCTGCCTTTTCCTCCAATGTCATTTGTTTGATCAGGTCTTTGATCATAAGTCCCTCCATTCCTGCGCAAGAATTCTGCGCATTATCTATTTCGATGAACGATCATTTTTTTGAATGAACATTGCTGAATGAACATTGCTGAATGAACATTGCTGAATGAACATTTGTTAAATAATCATTCGTTTAATGAACATTCGTTGAACGAACATTAGTTGAATGCTTAGCCCAGAAGGCTGCTGCCTTATCCACCCACCCTTCAGCTTCGGTTCCTATACCCAGAGATATTCCGTGCTTTGCCTTTTCATACAGATGATATTCGTAAGGTATCTCATTCATCTTCAAAGCCTTTTCCAGTTCATCTCCATGATGGTGATAATCCAGCAGAAGATCATTCTTACCTGCCCAGAAGAATACGGGAGGATAATCAGGTGTTATATTCTTGTCGATACTGATTGCACTTACAGCCTTTTCATCCGGCTCTGGACCCAGAAGGAACTTATTACAATGTGGAAACTTCTCAGTTGATATGAGTCCATATGCTATTATGATGGCTCCGGGTTTTGGCATATTAAATTTCTTATAGCCAATATTGTCAAGACCATAGCAGCCAACCAGATGCCCTCCTGCTGAAAAGCCCAGAACCGCATAATCTTCAGGAACAATATTCAATTCATCTGAACGGTCAATAACATACCGAACAGCCGCTGCTAGATCTTCCACCGGTGCCAGATTATTTGCTTCCTCCCTTACACGATAAGAAAGTACAAAGGCAGTATAGCCTAAACCGTTTAGATGAAGTGCCAGTGGATAACCCTCCGATAGTGCTTCGCAATTGGCATAGGCACCTCCAGGACATACTATAATAAACTTTGATTTATTACCGGAAGGAAAATAATGCAGACTAGCATTGGCCTTAGTGTGATCTTTTTTTATCTCTTCCTCGGAATATATCTGTCTATAAACCCTCACCTTATTGCTGTGATTTTTAATTATTGCATTCAGACCATCCGCATAAATTTGTCCAGTCGTTTTCGAAAAACCGGATGCGAATTTATCAAGTGTCTGTATTGCCATGATGTCATTCTCCTTGGACCGCGGATAAATTTTTGCCTTTTCTTCCACCAGTACAGGATGTTCTATGATACTATCCACCGTGTCCTGTGGTGTAATAAAGGCACCCACAGGCTTTTTTTTATGAAAGGGTCTTCTCATTTTCAGACCTGCTCTTTTCAGCTTCCTGCTGGAAAAGTAAAGAATCAGAATCGCTTTATTCATAACTATCTCCCTTCTGAATCGAATGATACCCGCTCTTTTTAAGAAAATCATCAACTTCAAGTTTTAACTGTTCTCTGGATGCAATAGGAGCAGAAAAATCAATAAAATCAGGATCCTCCACTCCGTTACCGTATTTCACCTGGAAATACTTACGTCCTAGAATACGTATCGTAATATTACTGTGAAAGATACCATCTGATATAACATCAATCATGTGCCGAATCTGAGTTTTTGGCAGGAGGAAACGGTCATGAGCCGAACACACTCCAGTAAAATCCAGCTGGTCCACCTTCATTAGATCATGAAAAAATCGGTTGATCGGATATTTATTACCGTCAATGTAGAACACTCTTCTGCAGATGCTGTCACCGGATATCAGTGTTTTTGTTTTCTGATCATAAAGTACGATGCTTCCCGCAGTATGCCCCTGAATATCATATACCTGAAGTGTTCTGTCACCGAGCAATAATTCATCTCCTTCTCTCAAATCATGAACTCTCGCGGTTATTTTCTTTGAGGGCAGGAACTTAATGATGTTCTTCCCCAAAATTAATGCATCCTCCGGGTGTATCCATACATCTTCAAATTCATTCACAGCACCGGTATGATCAAAATGTCCGTGGCTTAGTACCAGCTGAACCGGCACCCCTGCCAGCTGCTGCGCATATTCCCGAAGTCCAGAGGCCCCAAGCCCCGCATCCACCAGCACTGCCTTTTCCTTTCCCCTAATCAGATATGTATTAATGGTTGCTGTACTCATTTCCCATTCCTTGCAGGATATCAAGAAGATTCCATCCCGCATCTCTTCATGGAAAAAATGTCCCTTTTTCATAAACCTCTCTCCTTAATGCCTAATATTATCACAGACTCCGCGTCGATATACTCTTCTCCAGCC
>NZ_DAMADT010000030.1:0-857 GCF_031997925.1 Lachnoclostridium sp.
TAGGCACACTCGGGACTTGCACCCGCTAGAGCCCGCCCATGGCGGGCAAACTAAATAAAGAGGCTGTTACATGAAACAGCCTCTCAAAACTTTAATGTAATCTAATTTATTAATCAGAGAATCATATACAAGAAAAAAATGCGCTTCATCAACTTTTTCTTGTCATAAATAATCGTTCTCTTACTGTAATCTCTCTTGTAATCTTTTACTTAGCTCCTCAAAACCTGGCTTACCAAGTAAAGCAAACATATTCTTTTTATAACTTTCAACACCTGGTTGATCAAATGGATTTACTCCAAGGATATATCCGCTCACACCACAAGCAAACTCAAAGAAATAGAACAATTCACCTAAACAAAATTCAGATTGTTCTGCAATATTAACAATAAGATTTGGTACATCACCATCTGTATGAGCTAATAAGGTTCCTTTCATAGCACTCTTATTAATAAAATCAACACTCTTACCTGCTAGGTAATTTAGTCCATCCAAATCAACTTCTTCTTCCTCAAGAATAACTTCACAGGTGGATTTTTCAAGATTTATAACAGTCTCAAACATGGTTCTTTGTCCATCTTGGATAAACTGTCCCATAGAATGTAAATCTGTAGTCAAGTCAACACTTGCTGGGAAGATACCTTTCTTGTCTTTTCCTTCACTCTCACCATATAACTGCTTCCACCACTCCCCTACATAATGGAGTGCTGGCTCGTAATTTGCAAGGATTTCAATACTCTTTCCTTTTCTCAATAAGATGTTTCGGATACTAGCATAGAGAAGGGAATCATTCTCTTCAAATTTATTATTTAAGCAACGTTCTCTCATACTAGCGGCACCATCCATGAGTTGCTTGATAT
>NZ_DAMADT010000030.1:867-3341 GCF_031997925.1 Lachnoclostridium sp.
TGATACTGCAATTGGTAATAAACCAACCGCTGTCAACACAGAGAAACGACCTCCAACATCATCTGGTACAACAAAACTTTCATAACCTTCCTCAGTTGCAAGATTCTTTAATGCACCTTTTGATTTATCAGTAGTTGCGTAAATTCTCTTTGCTGCTTCAACTTTTCCATATTTCTGTATTAGAAGCTTCTTAAAGATACGGAACGCTATCGCTGGCTCTGTAGTAGTACCTGACTTACTGATGATATTGATAGAAAAATCGCGATCACCAATCGCTTCAATTAAATGAGATAAATACGTACTGCTAATATTGTTTCCAACATAATAAATTTCTGGAGTTTTACGTACTTCCTTCGACACAGAGTTATAAAAACTATGGCGTAAAAATTCGATTGCAGCTCTTGCACCAAGGTAAGAACCACCAATGCCAATTACAAGCAATACCTCAGAATCTGATTGAATCTTTTTCGCAGATGTAACAATTCTCTCAAATTCTTCTTTATCATAATTTACAGGGAGATCAATCCAACCTAAGAAATCATTACCCGCACCTGTTTTCTCTAATAAAACCTGTTTTGCAGCTTCTGCTGTCCCTTTCATATAGCTTAATTCTTCATTACTAAAAAACTGTTTTGCAATAGAATAGTCAAAGGTTACTTTTGCCATTAATTTACGCTCCTTACATATGTATTTAAAGTATCAACTACTAGTTATAAAATGATATCTATAGAGCATTCATATCTTACAGGATTTTATTTATCACATAAACCTATTCTTAACAAATGCTCTAGTATAAACATGACTATTCTACCATTCCTATTACATGTTTTCAAGTTTTTCGTAAATTTTCGCAAATACTAATTTTTTACTTACATGAAAAACTCTCTTAATACTTCCTCTATTAATTCATCGTCTTCCTTACTTGTTGCTAAACATTCACTAGCTTCTTGTCTAATTTCGCTCTCTTTTTCCATAGCCTGTTTTTGATTCATGTTATTTTCTTTCTTTTGCTTCACAAGTTCATCAATGATATCCTCGGCAGCTTCATAAAGATTAGTTTCTGGAAGATTTGCATTTTTTCCTTTCTTGAGAGCTTTCAATCTTCTTTCTTCTTCCATGCGAATCTGATTTCTTTGCTTCTCTTCTTTTAATCTCATCTTTTCCGTATGAGCTTTTTGAGAAACTTTTGAGCCATTCGATTTTTCTTCTTTTTTCATCATGGCTACATTAGGGCTAGATGCTTTTGCTATTTTTTCTTGAAGCTTTTGTTGCTTAAGAACATATTTAGAAATCTTAGCATCCTCTTTTGCCTTTACTTTTGCAAGACGTTTTTCTTCTTTTTTATCTATTTTTTCCTGTTTGATAGCAACTTTTTTTTCTATAGCTGCTTGTTTTCTGTCTTCCTTTTCTTGTTGTTTCGCTATCAGAGCTTGTTTTTCCATTTCCTTTTTACTTTCTTTTTGCTCTTTTTTAGCGATACTTGCATCTATCTTAGCTTGCTTTTTGCCTTGTTTTACTTGTTTCTTTTCTTCCTTTTTAGCAAGTTTTTCTTGCCTTTCTTCATGGAAAGCCTGTAACTTTGCCTGTTCCAGTTCTTCTTTCTTTTGAAGTTTTTCTTGTTTGAAGGATTCTTTTAAGGTAATTTTTGTATTCTTTTTATCACGTTTTGCAAATTTTTTATCTTCTTTTTTCTTTTCTTTCGTGGATTCTTTTGATAAAGTTTCTAATCTCTTCTTCTCGTCTCTAAGTTCCTTTTCTCTTTCCATTTCCATTGTTTTTAAGAGTTTCAATTGATTTTTTTGCTCTTTTTTATCAATTTTATTCTCAATTTCATTTTCGACCTTTAATGGGGCGCTTTTAGATATGGCTTGTTTTATCACTACTGGCTTTGGACTTACCACCTTCACTGGCGATACTAGTAATGCCTCTTCTACTTCTCTCTTAGCATTTTCTAATCGTTTTGCTAATTCAGGATCTTGTAAGGTAGCAGCAGTTTGGGATGTGACACTGTTCGTTATCTCATAAAGATATTCCCGCCTCGTTTGCTTTCGAATTTCGGTATTTAAATGCTCCTGTTCCATACGACTCTTTAGATAATTTTCAAAATAATCTTTTAGGTTTAGCCTTAATAATTGCTTATGCGCAGGGATATTCACAACATTATCCACAATATTCACAATAATAGCTGTCCAAGCGCCAACAAAGAATGTGAATAAAACGCGTCCTGTTCCACAATTATAGACAAGTCCTGAAACACCTGCAAATGTACCTATTGCAAGGCATAACGTAATAGCTTGTCCACTTAAATTCTCCCATGTGGATAACAATATTCCACAGAATTTACTTCTATTCACATGCTTGTCCACAAAAATATCCACGTTATTCACACCGATTTTTAGTTGGTATGAGGTTTCAAATCGTATCTTCATGTTTTTCATCCAATTTGTATTCGTCGTGGCCATCGATTCCGAGGC
>NZ_DAMADT010000030.1:3351-9839 GCF_031997925.1 Lachnoclostridium sp.
AGGCGCGAATTAATCTTACGTACCCATACAGCAGGCAGCATTTCATCAGTACTCCAATGCAACATATCCCGCCCATGATGTACAAGAACGTATAATTATCGTAAAAACTCTCGATGAACTTCATGGTGGTTTGTCCTTTCCATAATTTTACATTCATTATATCGTGGAATTATCTCTTTGAAAAGTCAAACCGCTAGTCACCGTTTGACAAAACGTGACTACTCTATTTTTCCATGTACAAAATATATGAGAAAGATACATAAATCTAAGACAATCTGCCTGTAAATTTAATAATAAAAATAATGAATTTCTATATGATTTCAATTCAAAGCGGATATTCGCTTTTTGCTAACGCTACTTGATCATAACCTCGTTACCACTACGATGAGGTTAAAAATAACTCTGCCCTAGTAGTTATATGGGTTCCGTTATAACCTCGCCGAAAATTAATGTAGGGTATAAAAAAGGAACATCCCCCCAAAGATAATTCATATCTTAGAGTAAATGCCCCGTCTATTTTGTATGAAGTTACAATAATTAATACTAACCAATACACTTTTAAAAAAAGAATCCGCAATAAAAATCCTTTCTCTTATCAATTTACTTGTTTCGAATTTGACGATAAGACTCATACATTAACACAGCCGCTGCGATTGCAGCATTTAGGGACTCAACATTTCCCTCCATCGGTATCTTAATTCTCTGTGTAGATAGTGAAGTTGCCATATCACTTAGCCCATTCGCTTCATTTCCGATAAGAATTGCAGACTTTCCTTGATAAGAAACTTTATCATACCATACTGCACCTTGTAAATGAGCTGCATAAACCGCTATTCCCTCATTTTTTATTTGATTAAGGCATACAGAAAAGTCTTCTGCATAGAAGAAAGGTACCCGAAATATAGCTCCCATGGTAGAGCGTATTACTTTTGGGTTAAACATATCAACACTATCTTTACTAAGCACGATACCAGTCATTCCTACACCTTCTGCTGTTCTTACCATCGTACCCAGATTCCCTGGATCTCTGATATCTTCAAGTAAAAGTAATCGAATGGAATCACCTGAAGTCATATCTTCTAGGGTATAAACTGGCTGCTTTACTATCGCAAGTATTCCTTGAGGTGTTATCGTATCGGATGCTTCCTTCATAACTTGTTCTGATAATACTTCAAAATCTAACCCCTTTAAGTATTCCGGATTTTGCTTCGTATATTGATGATAATAGCTCTCTGCTAGGTAAACCTTCTGGATTTGATTACGCTGTTGGCTTGCAACTTCCTCAAACATTTTCTTCCCTTCGCAGACAAATACCTTCTGTTCATTCCTAACCTTACTCTGTTTTTGAAGTTTTATTAAGTTTTTGATTTGACTATTCGATGAACTAGTGATCATATATTCCTCATTTCTTACTGCTTTCGCGCAATTTTATTACGATAGCAATATGTGCACCAGAATAAATAGTAAGTTATCCTATTTACTGGTTCACTAACTTATTTAAAATCTCATTCTTTCCGATGATAACTAATACATCATTCCTTTTCAGTGGCATATCTGCATCTGGATTGATATTTAGCTGGTCATCTCTTTTGATTCCGATTACATTAATCTTACTTTTGGCGCGTAGATTTAGCTCCCGCAAGGAGTGTCCAATCCATTCCTGTAAGATGTCAAGTTCCATCATGCTAGACGTGGAAGACAATTCAATTGCATCAAAGAAATTCCCCATCATCAAATTGTTTGCGATACGGATTCCGGTTTCTTTCTCTGGAAATACAACCATATCAGCTCCAACCTTCTTTAATACTTTCGCATGTAGCTCATTTTGCGCTTTCGCAAGAACATAAGGTACTCCTAACTCTTTGACAAGAATCGTTACCATAACACTTGCCTCTAAATTCTCACCAATCGCTATAACTGCACCATCAAAATTTTTCAGACCAAGGTTTTCTAATGCTTCCGCTTCTGTTACATCGGCTCTTACTGCATACGTAACATAGTCCGCAATCTCATGTATTTTATCTTCGTCGTTGTCTACAACCATTACTTCACATCCGCCTTCTGCAAGCGTGGTTGCTACACTTTTACCAAATCTGCCTAATCCAAAAACTACAAATTCTTTTCTTGCCATAACTGCCTCCTAATCAAACCTCACTATCACCCGCTGCATACAACAATTACTTGCAGATGCGGTACTTCCAGATTCACACTATCCTATCAGGACTTTACCTTCTGGTAAGGATTTTTCTCCTTGATGTTTACTTGCATTAATCGCCAGTGCCATCGTAATAGGACCAATACGTCCCAGGTACATTGTTATCATAACAATAATTTTACCAGCGGTCATCAGACTACCTGTCATATTTCTAGTAAGGCCGACTGTACCAATGGCTGAGGTTGTCTCATAAAGCGTATCTAAAAAACTACTATTTTGTATTGCACTTAATGAAATGGTAGTTACCATTAACACTACGAAGCTGACCATTACAACTGCAAGACCTTTCTTTAAATATTGATCTGATATTCTTCTCTGGAAGATTTCAATATCTTTTTTACCACGTATAATCGATATCGTTGATAATAAAATCACTGCAACTGTTACTGTCTTTATTCCACCGGCAGTACCAGAAGGTGACCCGCCAATAAACATCCATACTAAGTATAAAATACTTGTCGCATCTTTAAAATTTTGTTGTGGAATTGTTGCAAACCCCGCCGTTCTGGTCGTTACCGACTGAAACAACGAACAAAGCATTTTCTTCCCTAACGATAATTCTCCAATGGTTGCTGGATTGTTATATTCAAGAATAAAGGTTATAACTGCCCCGAGCACTATCATAATTACTGTAACAGTAATAACAATTTTAGAATGTAAGGTCAATCTTCGAAACATGGAGCGAACCTTAATCTCTTTCTTTACTGCTTGTTTTGAAATATGAAATACATCCCACCATACCGGAAAACCGATACCACCAAGAACGATTAAGCCCATGGTAACTAGATTTATCCATAGATTATCACGATATGGTATAAAGCTATTGCTGCCAACTAAATCAATACCAGCATTACAAAATGCTGATACCGCGTGAAAGATAGAATACCATACACCATCTATAACTCCAAATTCTGGGACAAATTGAAATAGATAACAAAAAGCTCCTATTCCTTCAACAATAAGGGTAAACTTAATTATTTTCTTCGTTAATTTTACTAGACCTGATAAGGTATCAATGTTATACGCATTTTGAATTACCAAACGATCAGATAATTTTACTCTCTTACCTAGAAGTAAGAATATTGTTGTTGTGAAGGTTACAACACCCAATCCTCCGAACTGTATCAAAAACAGGATTACCAGTTGGCCGAAGAAACTCCAATGTTCCCCTGTTGTTACAGTTGTCAGTCCAGTCACACAGATGGATGTCGTCGCTGTGAAGAACGAATCTTCAAGCGGAGTAACAATTCCAGCCTTCGTGGCAATCGGTAAAGATAGCAGTAAAGCTCCTAGCACAATCCCTGCTAAGAAACCAAATGCAATCATTCTTGTTGTTGAAAACCTTCTTTTCTTCTGAAACATAGTTGTCTCCTATTACAATTTAAACTCTATGCATACGTAAACTGTTTGCAAATGTCGTATTCCCTATAAACAAGAAAAAGTACGCTTGGCGAACTTTTCCTTGTCATGAATATTAATCTCTTTCGATATTAATCTCTTTTGATATCAATCTCTTTTGATATCAATCTCTTTTGGTATTAATATTCATCCTGCATATTGGAAAGCTTTGCTGCTTGATCTGCCGCAGTTAAGCTATCAATAACTTCTTGTAAATCCCCGTTC
Source organism: Lachnoclostridium sp. (assembly GCF_031997925.1). Taxonomy (NCBI): domain Bacteria; kingdom Bacillati; phylum Bacillota; class Clostridia; order Lachnospirales; family Lachnospiraceae; genus Lachnoclostridium; species Lachnoclostridium sp. The sequence goes on from NZ_DAMADT010000030.1 coordinate 7,190, forward strand.
ATAATGTCATCCAAACGATGGCTGGTAAGTTTAATTCTATGATCTGTACAACGTCCCTGTGGGAAATTATACGTACGTATCTTTTCGGAACGATCTCCTGTTCCTACCTGACTCTTTCTCGCAGCTGCTTCTGCATCATGAGCTTTTTCAAGTTCCAATTCGTATAATCTTGCACGTAATACCTTTAATGCCTTATCACGGTTCTTTAACTGAGATTTCTCATCCTGACAGGATATTACGATACCGGTTGGCATATGGGTTAATCGTACCGCTGAGTCAGTAGTATTAACGCACTGACCACCATTACCAGAAGAACGGAATACATCAAATCGACAATCATTCATATTAAGTTCAACGTCGACTTCTTCTGCCTCAGGCATAATAGCAACGGTTACTGTTGATGTATGAATTCTTCCGCCAGATTCTGTTACTGGAATTCTTTGTACACGATGTACTCCACTTTCGTACTTAAGTTTAGAGTACGCTCCCCCGCCATTGATCATAAAGATTACTTCCTTAAAACCACCGATACCATTTTCGTTTAAGTTCATCATATCAATTTTCCAACGCATTGTTTCAGCATATTTGGAATACATACGGAATAGTTCCGCTGCAAATAAAGCAGCCTCATCTCCACCGGCGCCTCCTCTAATTTCAACAATAACGTTCTTTGAATCATTTGGATCCTTTGGAAGTAATAAAATCTTAAGCTGTTCTTCAATCACTACTAGATTTGCCTTGCTTGTAGATAACTCCTCTTTTGCAAGTTCACGCATCTCTTCATCGCTTTCTTCATCTAATAGTTCCAAGCTTTCTTCAATATTTTTCTTTGTTTGTTTATACTCAAGGTATTTGTCTACGATTTCACCAAGGTCATTTTGCTCTTTCATCAACTTACGAAATCTTGCTTGGTCATTCGTTACGGTTGGCTCATTTAATTCATTCTGGATTTCCTGAAATCTAATTAATAGATCTTCTAATTTATCAAACATGTTAACCTCTATTCTAGCACTTTATGCTTTTTATTAACACTGGCAGTTATTCTTTCATAACTTTATGTCTTTCTTGATTTTATGCATTTCTTGATTTTATGCCTTGCATTACTTTATGTCTTGCATACATTCATTACTTGCATAAATTCATGTATCACATAACTCCCCAGCTCATAATTTTTCCTAGTCTTTTTAATGTATCATTCTCACACAAACACCCAATACACGCTTACACAAGAAGGGCGAAGTGCTCATTATTTTACACTACTGATATTCACAGTATTTCAAGTGAAATCTTTGTTATATAGTTTACGCAGCTAGAGAAAAACCATCTCTATACACCTAATATTTCTCATAAACGTCTTTTTACTCCTTTACTTGATTTCACCCTCATATACTGCACTTACCACACGGTCCAAACCAGCATAATCTTTCACCACATTAATTTGGGCAAATCCATTTTGACTTAATAATTCACTCACTGAAGCCGCCTGATTATAACCAATTTCTAGATATATTTTACCATTTTTATTTAAAAATCTTCCTGATTCTTTTGCTAATATCCGATAGAACTTTAATCCGTCTGCATCACCATCAAGAGCAATTCTTGGTTCATGATCTTTTACTTCCGGCATTAATCCTTCTACAACCTCAGATTCAATATAAGGTGGATTTGAAACAATCACATCGTATGTTCCAGAAACATTAGAGAACATATCGCTCTGAATATAGGTAATCAAAGCCTCGTTAGCATTTGCATTTTCTTCTGCCACTTTAATTGCATCGCTGGAAATGTCAACCGCTACCGCTTTTTTTATGTCTCCAAGCTTTGCAAGACTAACAATAATACACCCAGAACCAGTACACAGTTCTAAGATGTCCTTATCCTTGCAAACTTTTAAGACTTCTTCTACTAATCTCTCCGTATCCTGTCTCGGTATTAAAACTGATTCATTGACGCGAAAAGAAAGCCCCATAAATTCCTGATTCCCAGTAAGATACTGTAACGGAATATGCAAGGCTCTCTTTTTAAGAAGTTGCTGATAGTGATCATACCTTTCTATCGGCATATCTTCTTTGGCCCGAATCATATAGTCAATTCGTCTTAGCCCAGTCACATGCTCAAGCAAATACCAGGCATCTAATTCTGCATCTTGGATGCTTATAGCTTGAAGGAGGGCACATCCCTCCCTCAAGGCACTTTCATAAGTTATTTTCGACATTATCATTCCTTAAAATTATCTATCCTAATTACTACGCATCTTTCCCACTGGAAAAATACTTATCAAGCGCACGTAAAATTTCGTCATCCTCTTCCTCTGTAGGTTCTAGAGAAGCTGCAATCTCTGTAGAACTTAATACAGCCTGTTCTGGTATACGTGCACGTTCTCTTAACTTGCTTTGCTTTTCTTCTACTGCTGCTTCAGGCATATCATATAACAGTTTATCCAAATTTTTAAATTCTTCTGAAGAATCATTTTTACTAGTTAAGGTATCATTTGGAGTATTCTTACTTCCCTGAGTATTCTTACTGTCTTGAGCATTTTTACTATCTCGAGTATTCATACTATCTTTAGTATTCTTACTGTCTTGAGTATCCATGCTATCTTTAGTATTCTTACTGTCTTGAGTATCCATGCTATCTTTAGTATTCTTAC
>NZ_DAMADT010000030.1:9939-13132 GCF_031997925.1 Lachnoclostridium sp.
TGTCTTGAGTATCCATGCTATCCTGAGCATTCTTACTCTCTTGATTATTCTTACTTTTTTTAGTAACCTTATTGTTTTCCTTAGTTTTGATTTCTTCTTTATTCTCATCCTTAACTGCTTGATGAGTTTTATTCTGATTGTTTTTTGAATTTATTTTATCGGAATTTGTAGTAGTCTGTTTTGATTTCTCTACTTTTTTCGATTCCTGTTTTGTATTACTACTTAAATCTTCTTGGTTCGCTGCAATTACTTCTGCCTCGATATCCTCAGTATCCTCTTTTACCTTTTGATTTGATTTGCCTTGATTTTTCCCTTTTTTATTGGAATGTTTTCTCTTGGTACCTTTTTGTTTGACTCCATCGAGATATCCTTGCCAGTCAAATACTGCATCTACCGATGCAATTGCTACTTCAATCATGCCATCATCTGGTTCTTTGGTGGTAAGACGCTGCATTAACATTCCAGGTGCACTAACAATTGTAACTAATACATTGTCATGACTTCCAGCATATCGTATTAATTCATAAGAGATACCAGCCACTACTGGGATTAATAATACTCTAAGAACAACTCGTAACCAGATTTGATCAACTCGTATAAATAAAAATACAATAATACTAATAAATGCCACGAATAAGATAAAGCTGGTTCCGCATCTTTTATGTTTTCTTGATTGCTTTCTAACGTTTGATACCGTCAAATCATAACCGCGTTCGATGCAGTTAATTGTTTTATGTTCTGCACCATGATACATAAAGGTGCGGTTAATATCCTTCATAAAAGAAATCGAAACAATATACCCTACTAACAATAATATACGAATAATACCTTCTATAATCCCAAGAACAATAGAAGATGTAATAAATTTAGAGAATAGTTCAGATAAAAACATTGGAAGTGCTACGAATAAACTTATAGCTATACAGATAGAGAATAGTACTACAAAGAAGGATAGAACCCCTTCCTTTTTCTTAGAGTCTTTTTTTATTTCCTCTTCTTCCTCATAAAAAGAGGCAGAATATGTTAACGCTCTAACGCCAAGAACCATGGAGTCCGCAAACGCAATAACCCCTCTAATAATTGGAGCCTTGATTATCTTATTACCATTTCCGATGCCTTGGTATTCCTTAATATCAACAGCGATTTCATTATCGGGTTTACGAACAGCTACAGCGTATTGCTCTTTATTTTTCATCATAACGCCTTCTAAAACTGCCTGACCACCAATACCTGATGATTTCATCTACATCCCTCTTTCCTGCCATGTTTTTACCCGTATTTGGCATTCCATATATTTACAATTTAAAAATAGGTTGAGATTATACAACCTCAACCTGATTTTATGCAATATTATCTCAAAAACTAGTTGTTTAAACCGTACTTACGGTTGAACTTGTCAATTGCACCACGAGCAGCAGCAGCTTTCTGCTGGCCTGTATAGAAAGAATGGCACTTTGAACAAACTTCCACGTGGATCTCTGGCTTAGTAGATCCAGTTACGAACTCATTACCACAGTTACATGTAACCTTTGCCTGATAGTACTTTGGTTGAATAGCTTCTTGCATTATTTTCACCTCTCTATATCCGATTCCTATGATAGTTCCTCTTCAACAAAGAGGAAACTTGTTCATTCAAATAAACAGCTTTCTTATTATAGCATACGCCTACCAAGATTGCAATACCTATTGTACATTTTATTGTCTACTGGGAAAACTTTGAAAACATCTGAATACAGTTTGTCTTATATCTTTGTTTTCTTAATCATTTCGACAAATTCTGCATTGTTTTTTGTATTAACAAACATTTGAATAATTCGTTCTACTGCATCTTCTGATTTAAGACCGTTTAACGCCTTCCTCATAAGATAATTTGCTTCCACCTCAGCGGGATTTAGTAATAAATCATCACGACGTGTACTAGACTTTGGAAGGTCAATTGCTGGGAATATTCGTTTCTCTGATAAATTACGATCAAGTACAAGTTCCATATTACCGGTTCCCTTAAATTCTTCAAATACAACATCATCCATACGGCTACCGGTTTCAACTAACGCTGTTGCCAAAATAGTGAGACTTCCGCCCTCTCTCATATTTCTTGCTGCTCCGAAAAACTTCTTTGGCATATGAAGTGCTGCAGGATCAAGACCACCAGATAAGGTACGACCACTGGCTTGTACTGTTAAGTTATAGGCTCTTGCAAGTCTTGTAATACTATCTAATAAGATTACAACATCTTTTTTATGCTCTACCAAACGCTTTGCACGTTCTATAACCATTTCAGACACTCGCTTATGATTCTCTGGTAATTCATCAAAAGTGGAGTAAATTACTTCTACATTACCACCTTCTATGGACTCTTTAATATCCGTAACTTCTTCTGGTCGCTCATCAATTAATAAAATAATTAAATGCATCTCAGGATGATTTCTTGTAATAGCCTTAGCAACTTGTTTTAATAAGGTAGTCTTACCTGTTTTCGGCTGGGATACAATCATACCTCTTTGTCCCTTACCAATTGGTGAGATTAAGTCTACCATACGCATCGCTACCTGACAGCCAGGTGTTTCAAGATGAATTCTTTCATTTGGGAAAATTGGTGTTAAATCTTCGAATTTCTTCCGTTTTACTGCTTCAGAAGGATGTAATCCATTAATAAACTTGATATAAAGAAGAGCACTGAACTTTTCGTTTTGATTACGTATTCTAGTATTTCCTACAATAATATCACCAGTTTTTAAATTAAATCTTCTTATCTGTGCCGGAGATACATAAACGTCATTTTCCCCAGGTAAAAAATTATCACAACGGATGAATCCATATCCATCGGACAATACCTCTAAAATTCCTTCCTTTGTCTCACCAGAATCCAATTGTTCCATATCTATTGGTAGTTTATCTTCCTGCTGATTTGCCTGTGAAAGAAAACGATCCGAGGAGGAGGTTGTATTATATCCTAATTCAGTAGCTTGATTTCCTGAAATATCTCCTGTTGGATTTATTCTGACTACACGATCTGATTCAGTAAATCCACGATTTTCATTTAATCTGCGGTTATCCATTGGTCTGCGATTATCCATCGTTCGACGGTTATTATCATAATTTCTTAGCATCTCGTTGTTTCTATTTTCATTACTTCTATTTTCATTGTTTCTGTTTTCATTACTTCTGTTTTCATTGTTTCTGTTTTCATTAC
>NZ_DAMADT010000030.1:13232-49360 GCF_031997925.1 Lachnoclostridium sp.
CATTGTTTCTGTTTTCATTACTTCTGTTTTCATTGTTTCTGTTTTCATTACTTCTATTTTCATTACTTCTATTTTCATTATTACGATTTTCAAAATTACGATTTTCATTATTACGATTATCGTTACTTTTATTATCGTTGCTTCTGTTCTCTAAATTACGGTTATCCATACTCCGACCTTCATTACTGCGATAGCTCTCACTCATTCGGCTATTATCATTTCCCTTAGATTGATCAGGCACTTTTACCAATTCATGTTGACGATTCTGCTCCGGTAGTCTGCGTATCACGTTATTTCGATTTCCTTGCATATGAGAAGATTCCATACTACGGTTATCTACACTCTGCTTTATACCCTCTGCTGCCATTTTAACTTCTTCCGTCTCAAGCTTTATAGGTTTGTCATCCGTACTTTTATTTATGGAGGCAACTAATTCTTGTCCTTTCTCCAATGCATTCAAAGCATCAATCAGTTCCTGCTTGCGTAATGCGCTAATACTTTTCATACCTTTATCTTTCGCAATGTCACGCAATTCAGAAAGCGACTTTGTTTCATACAAATTACTCATTCATTCTGCTCCTTTAATTAAACTAATCTATCTTAGGATTGGTTGAGAAATGATATAGAAAAAATGATGTGTCCTAGAGACATTTCTTATGATAGCTTCATTATACACTATTTGCTAAAAAAGAAAAGTATTTTTTTACAACAACCTTGAATTATCACAAAATTTAACAAATTTGAACTATTGCTATTCCCAAGCTTTCAACTTGATTTACCAAGTGCTAAGTGTTATTATTATGAAAGTATAGCCCTTGGATTAAGAGGGCAAACTTTCTATCATTCCAAGAAATTAGTATGCAAAGTTTACGGAAATAGTGTAATAAAAAATAAATTTTCACACGGCAAATATTATACCTGCGCCCCAAAGCTTGCAGGCATTGGAAAGGCATGGTTTTTTATTATGACGCTTAACGAAAAAGCACTGAAATTGTACGAAGAATGGAACGGGAAATTGATATTATGAATTTATTGCAGGATAAGCGTTATTACTCCTTAGATACTTATTATAAGGAACAATTCGGTGATAAGGTATACAAGCTTTCACTAAATGGCGGTATGACTTGTCCTAATCGAGATGGGACTTTAGGAACTGGTGGTTGCATCTTTTGTAGTTCGGGTGGTTCTGGTGATTTCGCCACCAGTATGAATTTATCAATTACAGAGCAAATTGAAGCAGCAAAAGAACTGGTAGCAAATAAGGCGAAAAGTAACCGTTATGTTGCTTACTTTCAAGCATATACCAATACCTATGCTCCCGTTGACTACCTTCGCTCTATTTTTACAGAAGCGATGGACCATGAAGAAATTGTGGCTCTTTCCATCGCAACCAGACCAGATTGTTTACCTGATGAGGTGCTAATGCTCCTTTCAGATTTAAATCAAAGAAAGCCAATTTATATAGAACTTGGACTCCAAACCATTCATGAAAACAGCGCTAAATTAATACGACGTGGTTATAACCTTCCTGTTTTTGAAGATGCGCTAGATCGTTTGTCCAACCTTAACATCCCGGTTGTTGTGCATGTTATCCTTGGTTTACCCGGTGAAACTAAGGAAATGATGTTATCTACCATAGACTATTTAGCAAAACTTCCAATACACGGAATCAAATTACAACTCATGCATATTTTAAAAAATACCGATTTGGAAGATCTCTATAGGAAAGACCCAACGTTATTTTCACTTTTACAGTTAGAAGATTATATTAATATTCTATCAGAATGTTTGGAGCACCTTCCACCACATATTGTAATCCATAGAATAACTGGGGATGGGCCAAAAAATCTTTTAGTAGCACCACTATGGAGCGGTAATAAACGCCATGTTTTAAATACCATTCAAAAAGAATTAAAGGTACGAAATTCTTACCAAGGAAAATACATTCGAACCAATCTCGAATAGAAGGGAGAACAACAATGCAAGCGGAAACTCTAATGCTTTACAAATTAATTGTACTTTATATCTTAGACAAAGTGGACTTTCCACTAACCAATGGCCAATTAACCAATTTTATACTTGAAAAAGATTATACGAATTACTTTAACATTCAACAAACAATCTCTGAGTTAATTGACGATCAATACATTATTGCTGAAACTATCCGAAACAGCTCTCTCTATCAAATTACAGACTCAGGTAAGGAAACACTATCCTTCTTTTGCAATACAATTGCACAAGCCATCCGCGACGACATTGATATTTATCTAAAAGAGCACAAGTACAGTTTGCGTGAAGAGGTATCTACTCTCGCAGATTATTTTGAAGTTAAAAAAGATGAGTTTATTGCACACCTTCGTGTTATGGAAGGTTCCAGTGCAATTATTGATTTAAAACTATCCGTTCCATCGGAACGGGAAGCAAATCTTATCTGTAATAATTGGAAGCAAAAAAGCTCCGATATCTATACCTTTGTAATCTCTTCGCTGATTGCAGATTAATTTTAAATGAAACAAAGAGCATAATTTCTATCGCCCTTTGTTTACATATATATTTTTAGGAGGCCCCACTATGTTAGACCCAAATTGTTCTTACTGTGCTGAAGGCGAATTAGTTGCTAAATTCGGCATCAAAATCTGTGAATTACCTGCATCCAAGGTTTATCTTTTTAAAGAGCAAAGCCATAAAGGAAGATGTATTGTTGCAAGTAAATATCATGTTAGTGAAATGATTGAATTATCCGAGGAAGAGCGTAATGCTTTTTTTGCAGATGTGAATAAGGTTGCTAATGCAATCCATAACGCATTTCATCCGGATAAAGTTAACTACGGTGCATACGGTGATACCGGACATCATCTTCACTTCCATCTTGTTCCTAAGTATAAGGATGAGTTTGAATGGGGCGGTACGTTTGCTATGGACCCTAAACAAACAACATTATCCGACCAGGAATACGAGGAATTAATCGAAGCATTAAAAGCGAACCTTAAATAAAAAACATGCTTTGCGAACTTTTCCTTGCCATGAATAATTAAAATCGAATATACATGAACATTAAAATAAAAGTGTATCAGATGGTTTAGAATAGATGTCTAACCATATTGATACACTTTTTAATTCTTAACAAGAGAAAATTGTAAAGTTCTTATATAATCACATTGCAATTTTTCATTTAAATAATAATGATGTAGATTTTTCTTCCCTATCTTAGGGCAAATATTGGAATTCCGGTTTAATAAAAGTCACCCCATGCAACATAACATAATCAAGGAACTTCTGATAATATCTTGGGATTACGGCATTTGTTTCCATGTGATCATGTAACAATACGATATGTCTGCTTTCTTCATCTAGAAGTAACTCACTGCTTTCTTGCTTCCTTTCGTAAATACGTGCTATAAAATCCTCATAGGTTAAGGAAGTATCATTATGAACACGATATTCTGTAAAATCATAGGTCCACAAAACATCGACGCCTTCTTTCAAACCTTCCCTATCATACCACTCACTCGTTATGTGTGTATCATCCAATTTGCAAAACCCTTGATTCTTTAAATACTCCTGGAACTCTTCTGATTCTTTAAGTTTCCTTGCTCCATACGGAAACCGGAATAATTTAAACTTTCTCACTACACCTGCATGTTGGTATATCTCATTAATTAATTCCTCGGTTTTTTCAACTTCACTTATGCATTGCTCTAATGTTAACTGTTCAAAATTTGGATGAGAATAACTGTGATTTCCAATGATAGCACCTTTTTTTAGTGCGTAAACTCCCTCTTCCATCTTCTTTTCAATATGCTGACCTGTAAAGAAAAAAATTGGTTTTATCCCTCTTTCCGTCAGATAATCAATAATATCTCGTGTAATATCAGAAGGTCCATCGTCCATTGTTAAATACGCAATGCTCATACTAATAACCATGCCTTTCCATAAACGCAAACTTTAGGCCACGGCACAATATATGTACAATGACTTGCAAAGCAATTCATTGTACATAACCACCATTCCAGTGCCTTACACCTTGTTAATAAAAAAAACATCCTCCCATATTATACCACAATCAAACGGTAGGGTGTAATTATTTTGTAATTACTCAGACTCTTTTTGCACCTTATATTTTAACTTACAGATACCTTGTGTCATGGTACCCATAGGGCAATACACACACCAAGACCTTGGTTTATATAGTAGCATGGTCACCAGACCTAAGATAGTAGATGTCAGCATGATGCTGTAGAATCCAAATCCGAATTGCACCAACCAAGAGGATGCATAAGAATATTCAGCAAAATTCCAAGGCAACTTAAAAGTCCATAGAATCGTAATCACTTGCTTTAAACTTTTTGCTCCGCTTAATACAAAGTAAGTGTTCATAAGCATATTTAGAAACATAGTAAGAAAGAATATCAAAAATCCATATCGAAAATAATTGGAACGTATCCATTTCGGTGTTGCTTTATTTCTTGATAACTTTAGGCGAACACCTAATAGGGTAAGTAACTGTCCTCTTCCACAATAACGATTACAGTATACCTTACTTCCCTTAAACATTGAAATTAAAAGGGGAATAAAAAAACAAAGTAATCCTAACCAAGCAAATAAAATATTAAATGGTGATAATACAAGATAAATTGTTGAAGCTATCCATAGCTTTTCATACCATTTTGCTTGTTGTTTTATTTTCATTGTGAAACCTCCCACTCCATCATCTGAATTGTTCCTGCCGGACAAGCCTTACTACATTTACTGCATCCAATGCAACGTTCTTCATTCACTGCTGCATGGATTCCACGATAAATTGTAATTGCATCTCTCGGACAGACATTGACACACACTCCACAGGCAACACAATGTTTTTTCAAAACCTCTGCCATCCTCTTCTTTTTTGGTAACATTGTTACTGCTCCTTCCTTATCATCACTAGCTCGCATAGTCGTACTAGGATGATACCAAAGAAGCACGCTTGCGTATGTAACTTGGTCACAGGAGACTTATAAACCCAAAATAATAATGCTTTTCACGCTATTCCCCTTATCATGTAAAAAAATAACCCGAATATGAAATCCTTAAAAACATATTGCAAGGATTGTTATTCGGGTTATTATGTTTCATAACTATTTTAGGCGAAGTATTCTTAAGCTTGTCTGCATGATTTAGCATCATAATCCACTCTTTGCTTTCTCTTTGTTGTTACGATTGCAGCCCCTAATACCCCTATCTCATACAATAGTGTTAAAGGTAATCCGAGCATAATCTGAGAAATAACATCGGGTGGTGTTAGAATCGCTGCAAGAACAAATAAAAGGAAAATTACATACTTCTGGCACTTCATCAACTGAGAAAGCTTAACAATCTGAAGTTTTGTCAAGATTAAGATGGCCAATGGTAGTTCAAACGTAATACCAAATGGAATCATAAAACGGACCATAAATCCCACATAGCTTTCTATGGATATCATTGGCGTTGCAAGCTCACCACTTGAAAACACAAAGAAATTAATCGCCATATGAAATACAATTAGATAAGCAAATAAAATACCTAGAACAAATAGCAACAAAGCTACGAAAAATACTCCTCCGTAAACAAATTTTTCTCTTCGGTAAAGCGAGGGGGCAATAAACATCCATAGCTTTCCCAGTACCAAAGGGAATGCCAGAATGATAGCGAATAAAAATGACACCTTCATCTGTGCTGTGAAAGATTCTGCAAGTGCAGTGTATACAATTGTGATATTGCGATCAACCAAAGGTTTTGCGACTATGCTAAGTAACCACTCAGAGCAGCAAAGCCATATCACAAGAAAAAACAACAAAATTATTACCACACTAAACATAAGAACCTTTCTAAAATCTAATAGATGCTCCATAAGAGTTTTGGGTTCGCCAAGCTTTTTTGAATCCATGTAACCTTGTATTCGCTTTTTCATCCGATTAGTTTTCATTGGATGAGTTTCCTTTCGCTTTTGATATAGAATCTTCGCTATGTACCTCCTTTTTAAATTCTCTAATACTTGTCCCTAGCGCTTTCCCTACACCAGCTAATTTACCCCCACCAAACATTACTAAAGCAAGTGCCAAGATTAATAAAATTTCTGTTGTGCCAATTCTCATAATATCCTCCTTTTATAAAGATTAATTTTATGTACTACCACAAGGTCTTTTATGCTTTACTTGATGCTTTATTGATACTTTATTTGATGCTTTATTTGAAACTTTATTTGATACTTTACATGATGTTTTACTGCTTTTTTACTTGATGCTTTACTAATATCCCCCTATTACCTTCTTATGCTTTATAATTACTCAACCGCTGACTTAACATCAGTAATGACACCATTACAATCCTTAAGGTCTTTTTTCACCTCGTTCATAGCATCAGTGATTTCTACTAGTTTGTCCTACTTCTTTTGTAATGTCTTTTATTTCTTCACAGTCCTTTTTCACTGTATTTATTTCTTCCTCAATATTAAGAATTTCTCCAAATTCCTCTTTTAAGTTACCTAAGTACTTCACGCCTTTTCCTATAGCTCTTGCAATCTTCGGAAGATCTTTTGGCCCTACCACAAGGAAAGCAATAAGTAACAGTAATATAAATTCACTCATTCCAATATTAAACATGGTTACCTCCTAACCGCCTTGTTCACTTACTGCTCTTATTTAAGTGCTCATGCTAACATGCATCTAATATCGATAGGTAAAGTGGTAGCGGGAACCACTTGCGAAGTTCTTCTGTATTTTCATCTCTCTGTAATGATGAAAGTGGTGAGAATAATAATTTCACAGCCTCATTATAGGTGTAAGATGGGACGTTTTTTAACTTCGTATCTTTATGTACACTTTCCCTTCTTACCTCTTGGCAGACTTCACTCACACTTATGGTATATAGTTCATCCTCAATATAGAATTTAGCTTCTCCCTCCAGTACCTTATTTGTCTGCGACAAAAAAGGAAGATAAGCCTTAATGACTGCTTCAAAATCAAAGACGCAAAACGAATGGTTACATGTAATTTCATAGGTTTCACAAAGATTCTGTAATTCCTTATCCTTTTTTATTTCTGGCAGGGGTAATGCAAATTCTAATTTTTCAACCTTACAACTCTCCATACATAAAAAGCAAATATCGGTAATAGACACGGAATCATCCTTCCGATAAAGTTCCCTTATCCGCCCGGTATTCCCTTCTATACTGATACTAAGATATCCTTTAAAGGCTCCATCTTTATAGATGACATAAGGAATGCATCTCCATGACTGTAAGATTTCATAAAAGGAATCCTCCCTCCTTAATGCCCTTATCGGTATGGACGTAAAAAGTGAATAAGCTTGCTTTGCTTCCGCTGAGTCTTTCCTTAGCAGATCAACTGTAATGCCACTATCCATCGGCTTTGATAGCATGTTATGCTTTAGATTTGCTTTGTTCACTACACAATGAAATTCTAATCCAGCAGGTTCATATCCAAAGTATTCATAACGCTGGCGCTGGCCACCAAGAATACTAAGCATTGTCTTTTCTTCCTTCATTTCCTTGATTGCTTGCTCCATTAAAGAAGTCATATATCCCCTGCCTCTGGAACTTTCATGAACAGCCACGAGACCTATGTAGCGAATGGATAGCATTTGATCATACACCTTGAGGGTTAGTGGCAGGGAGAGTAACATCGCCTTTAACTCCCCCTCCTCTTCTATCACACGAAAATGCTTCGGTAAATCCGTATCCTTCTTTAACTTCGGAAGTAAACATTCAAAACCACCGGGCAAAACCTCATCTCCAAATACTTCATTGCCAAATTCAATGAATTTCTCGATAGGATAGCCGATTCCAGTTTTATATTCCATGACTTCTCCTAATTCTATTAAGATCTGAATTTTTTAAGATCTGAATTTTTTAAGATCTAAAATTATTTTAAGATCTGAATTTCTTCTAATATCTGAATTTCTTTTAAGATCTGAATTTCTTCTAATATCTGAATTTCTTTTAAGATCTGAATTTCTTTTCATAATCTGTAATCTCAATTGTCTTCCCCTGAAGTCTTGATTCTTCTGCTGCAAACGCCATGATATGGCTATGAACGGACTGCGAAATCGTATTGGAATTCTTTCTAACTCCTTTTAAAATAGAAACGAATTCTTCCATAATTCCTTCATCTCCACCACTATGGCCGGTATCCCCCGGAATCAGATTGTATACATTTGTTGTTCCTGTCATGATTCCTTGACCAAACTCAGTCACTTCAATTGTGTTCTTATCCATGCTGGCACGAATCTCACCTTTTGTTCCCATGAACTTTATTGTTCTATCGCACGCATTAGAGAAGGCACACATGGTAAATGCAACCGTTACTCCATTTTCAAATAATATCGATGCCACCTGATGGTCCACAACATCGTTGTCATTATGAAATACACAGACACCATAAGGTCCTTCCTGTAAAGCTTTCTTTCTAGCCTCATAGCTTGTATCCGTTCCAAGACAAGAGGTCGGCCATTTTGTATCCTCCGTTAGATAAATTTTTGGTGCATAATATGGACAGGTAGAGCTATGCGGGCACCCATCCATACAACGTTTTGGTGAGCCAACCGGAGCATTTTCTTCTTTAAAATAAGTTAAGTCTCCATAGGAAGAGATACTCTTACAGCGGCTGTCTAACAGCCATGCTAAGATGTCCATGTCATGACAACATTTCGCAAGTATCATCGGAGAGGAATCCTCTCTTCTATGCCAGTTTCCTCTGACATAACTATGTGCATAGTGCCAATAAGCCACATTTTCGGTATGAGTAATGGATACGACATCGCCTATCGCACCAGATTCCATAATCTCTTTGATTTTTCTATAAAATTTGGTATAGCGCATCACATGGCAGACTACAATTGTCGTCTTATGTTTCATCGCAAGCTCCTCTAATTGGATACATTCAAGAGGATCTGGAGATATTGGTTTTTCTAATAATATATCATATCCTAAACGGATTGCTGTGCAGGCATAATCAAAATGGTCTTTATCCTGTGTACAGATAAGAACTGCATCTGCAATCTTTCCTTGTGATAAGAACTCCTTAGCATTCTCGTAGGCATGTTCCTTCGATACGCCATAATCGTTACAAAACTGTTCTCTTCTCCCGAAATCCGGCTCTGCTACTGCGACGAACTCTACCTCATAGCCATGTAATTTTGCGTAAGGTGCATAACTATTCTGACCACGCTCTCCTGCCCCAACTAATGCTAGTTTAATTTTTTTCATCTTTTATCCCTTTTCTATTCAGAACCTTTTTTTATGCAGCCATACTTTATAGTCAGCTTTCGCCACCCTATGAAATATGCGCCCAAAAAGTGCAAGAATTTCATCTATGGATGAATCTCCTATAAGCTAAATTACTTCACTAACCATAAAGTATCCTACAGGTCAATCAATAACTCTCATTATAGTAACTGATTGAACGGAAGGAGCAGATAGCATGCTTAATATATAAACTGAATAGTTTTCCTTTCTCTTTTATTCCTGTTATAAATCCAGCCAAACCCTTAATACATTGACATCTTTGCCGCATAAGAAGCGCTAATCTCGCAGATGAGAGGTCTTCCTTCAAGAAAATTATGAATATCTGTAATCACAGAAGAAGTTACAGACAACCTGCGGTCAATGGTCGGTCCTCCCATATGAGGA
Source organism: Lachnoclostridium sp. (assembly GCF_031997925.1). Lineage (NCBI taxonomy): Bacteria > Bacillati > Bacillota > Clostridia > Lachnospirales > Lachnospiraceae > Lachnoclostridium > Lachnoclostridium sp. The sequence goes on from NZ_DAMADT010000030.1 coordinate 22,900, forward strand.
AGTAGCAAAGCGTTTTCACACTCTAGTAAAGGGTGGTTAGAAGACAATGGTTCTGTTTCATAGACATCAAGAGCTGCATAAATTTCCTTCTTATTTAAAACATTAATTAATGCCTCTTCGTCAATAATAGCTCCTCTTGCTGTATTGATTAATAAGGCTCCTGGTTTCATTTGATTTAACAGTTCTTCTGTTATTAGGTGGTAATTCTCCGGTGTCATCCCACTATGAATAGAAATAATATCGCAAGTACTAAATATCTCGTCCAAGGTAGCCTTTTCCATCTGATGCTGTTCTAACTCTTCGTTAGCAATATGGCGGGAATATACTTTAATCCCACAATGAAATGGCTTTAGCATGGATACTACATAACGGGCAATCATTCCATAACCAACAATTCCAACCTTTCGTCCCAATAACCCACGATTATAAAACTGGGCTGGCCATATTCCCTGCTTAAGCTCATAAGAAAACTTTGGAATATCTCTTAAGGAAGAAAGAGCATAGGCAATCACACCTTCTGCAACGCTTTCTGCGAAAACCGAGTTGCCGCTAACCACACGAATACCTCTCTCATAGCAGGCATCCGTTACATAAGGTTTTACGGAACCACCGGTATGAGCGATAAATTGAAGACGATTTGCATAGGTTAATACTTCTTCCTCCATCACAGGAGTTCCCCAGCCTGTTACACAGATATCGATGTCTCTTAATTTTTCAGCAAATTCCTCTTTTGTAAATTGCTTTTCAGAAACATTCCAGATAACATTACCGATGCTTTCGAGTTCTCTCTTTCGTGAAGCATTAAAAAATGTTGGAAATACTGCACTTAATGTCGGGATAGTAACTAATATACTTAACATAGGAGTACCTATCTGCGCGTTGCGACGCGCTAGTTAAACTGAAACTACTCTGGTCTCAATTTATCGTAGAATGTTGAATCGCGATTTTTTCAACATTCCTTTCCATCTTTGTCTATAGTATTTATCATTCTTATCTTAGCTTTCACTGCTGCCTCTCCTGTCGTTGTTATTTCAACACCTTCCGTAAAATAACTGTTTTCAATAGCAACAGGGCGTTTGGATCGATTGGAACGCTGTGTCAGGACCAAGCGTTCTGCCATACATCCTCTCACCTGAAGTCCATCTGCGTTTAACAGAAGACTTCCGCATTCCTCATATTTTTCTGTCTTTTGTATTACGACATCTTGTAGTGTTAAATCGCTTACCTTTGCAAAAGCCAGTCCCCAGCAACCCACATGGCGTATCACAGTAATCCTTTTTGCGCTGGATCCCCAAGTTGGTCCACTGTTTGCAAAGGAAAGCAAGCCGGAATTTCCGATATAGGTAAGGTCGTGCTCAAATTGTCCATGAGTAACAAAGGCACCATGGAAATCACCGTCGCCGTGGCAGTTCTCCACCATGCAGTATGCACTACCCGTAAAGTCGTTTAGGTGCCTTGCATTGCTTGCTTCACAATCTCTAACCTTTCCATATAAACAATGTATTTGCTGTGTCAGATAACCCGTACCTCCAACCACCACCTCGATAGGATTATGTAAGGAGCATCTTTCCGTCACATAGCCTGTGTTGTGCCTTCGTAATATTACCGGCCAATAGGTAAACTTTGCATGAATGTTACTAACATTACAATTGACTGCATATTCATAGGCAATAGGTTCAACACCTGTTTCCTCTCCCTCTCGGTTTCCACAAAACCTCATATTATTAACCGAAACATCTACAATGGGCTTTACTTTTTGGTAAGTTAATACCCTACCAGTTTCAAGTGGCCATCCCATCTTATAGTTAAAGCGAACATGAGTCTTATCAATAATTTCCGTAACCTGAACCATCTTATCTATTTCTTTTTCTTCTCTTCCGCTTAACGCATTGCAAGTAACAATCCACCAAGAATCCAGTTCAAATTGGTCGGAATCATCTACTTCAAATATATCATAGAGTTCCTGTAACGGATGTGATAAACTTACACTTCGTATTTCATTTAGCCTTTCCCCGGTAATATGAAACAGTGCAGAGAAAGGATCGTTATGATTTGCATGTTCTATCCCTATCGCAGTTACTCTATTTCCATGAAAATCAAAAGTAATATTACTTCGTTTTATATGATGTCTTTTCGTAAAATTCAGTGGCGTATACGCATGGACTACTCGAATTGTCTCATCCGAAAGCATCTCTTCCAGTGCAATATCTGCCGGAACAGAGTCATCTAGTATTCCGTATCTACTAAAGTCTGTCTCAAAGGTTGTCATCTCTTTTCGCATCATTTAACCTCTTTAAAAATAGCTGCTGAAAAATGAACCTTACTACATACAATTTCATTTCTCAGCAGCCTTATCTTAAATTTTTATTTCATAGCCTCATTCCATCTTGCTAAAGCTGCTCTCTTGATTTCTAATAACTCTGGAAGACCTGTTTTATTTAACGTATCAATATATTCATCAAACTTATCGACACTTACTTCACCAATGATGAACTTGGTTGTCATCATTGTTACATAGGTATATAAGTCATTTTCAATTACGTTACCGCGCTCAGACTCTTCTGCTGTAAATCTGGCATTGATAGGGTAAGCAGTCTTATAATATGGTTTCTGCATGCTATTTACTTGTTCTACCTTCATCTCCATCAAAGGATTTCCAGCAGGACCGGCAGTGAAGTTTAAGTAACCTGGTAATTCCATATTTACAGAGATGGATTTGTTGATATCTCCAAAACCAGTGATTGGATTAATCCACTGATAAAAATCTTTCATACCGTTTGTGTATTCCCAATGCTCGCCCTCCCAGCCAAGGAATAAGGTCTGTCCGGAGAAGCCCTCAACCGCATTTTCAGGAGTTGCATAGAACATGTCAAGTAAGCGGATTGCTGCTACCGGATCTTTACATTTGTCTGTGATAAATCCTCTTGCTGGATATAAGTTATCTGGTTGGATTACAACTTTTTTATCATTGGTACTACTGGTTAATGGAGGTAGTGATAACTGCTGTGTTACTGTCACTTCCGGATCAAGTAAGGTTGGAGACGCGGAGTATACACCACACATTCCTGCTTTTACTTTAGCTTGCCATTGTTGACTTGTCTGTGTTGAAAACTCTGGATCAAGTAATCCTTCACTATAAAGCTTGTTTGCGTAGATTAAGAACTCTTTATACTCTGGTAGAGCTGGCGCATATACTACTTCACCATTTTTAATATCAAATCCTAAGCCTTCTGCAGTACCGGTAAATGCAGGGATTAAAAGACGACGAATTGTTGTATTTAATCCGGAACAGCTGAACGGAATTTCGTCATTTGGATCACCATTTCCGTTTGCATCCATTTCTTTAAACTTTACTAGCATATCGTATAATTCATCTGTTGTTTCTGGAACCTTTGTTATTCCTACATTGTCCATCCACTTTGAATCAAAGAATCCGGTATGACCTTGAGTTGTAGCAGTCTGGAAAGCATATGGTAATCCGTAAATCTTACCATCCATGGAAGTAATCGCTGCTTTAATGTCAGGACGTTCCTGTAATAATGCTTTGATATTCGGAGCATATTTATCGATTAAATCTGTTAAGTCTAGGAATACTCCTTGTGGACCATAAGTCTCTTCATCCGTGATGGAAGAGGTATCTGCACGTAAAATTAAGTCAGGATATTCACCGCCAACTAATGCAATGTTTTTCTGCTCTACGAAGGTATCTCCTTCTGATAACTCAAACTCAAAATTAATGTTTGTGATTTTTGTTAAACGTTTGAATACTTCAAGTTCGCCCCAATCCGTTCCACCTGGATCCTTACGTCCCATAATTGTAAGTGTAATTGGCTCTTTTACAATCGGATAAACGCCTACCGCATTCACATTTTCCGGCATCTCATCTTTTCCTGAATCGCCATCGGATGGAGTACTTGGCCCCTCGGATGGAGTTGCTGTTACATTATTGTTTACCTGATCCTCATTCTTTTTGCCGCATCCAGCTAGCAAAGTTACCGCCAAACATGTGCAAATCCCCATTGCTACAAGTTTCTTAAACCTCATAATGAATCCTCCTCATACAATAAATTTCTCTTGGCTAAATTATATCACGATTGGTGTAGTTCCGGATTTATAATTACCCTTTTACTGCACCTACCGTTACGCCCTTCACAAAATACTTTTGAATAAATGGATAAATCGCCATTACCGGAAGAGAAGCAACTACAATTAAAGCATATTTAATTTGCTCTGCTGCTTTTAGCTCTTCCTGCAATAGGCCAGCAGAATCTCCGCCTTGCTGTAACATCTCTGCATTGAACTGACTCCTCATTAATACTTCTCTCATAATAATCTGCAAAGGTTTATAACGATCATCACGTATGTAAATCAATGCCGTAAAATAACCATTCCAATGGTTTACTGCAAAAAACAGCGCCATAACCGCACAGATTGCAGTTGAAATTGGCAATACAACCTGTAGAAAAAGCCTTACATTTCCACAGCCATCAATTTGTGCTGCCTCATGTAACTCATTCGGTATATTCGTCATAAAGAACGTTCGGCTAATAATTATATTCGTCATGGATGTTGCACCGAGTATAACCATAACCCACGGATTGTTATATAAACCTAGGTTTTTAACTGTCATAAAGGTCGGAATCAATCCCCCTGAGAAAAACATGGTAAATAAAAACATGAGTGTAAAAAACTTTCTTCCTACAAAATCTTTTCTGGACAGTGCGTAAGCTGCTGGTAAAGTGACCGCTAGGTTTAATAAGGTTCCTCCGCCTGTGTAAATCAAAGTATTGATATAACCTCTTATAATACTTTTGTCATTGAATAGGTTTTTGTAACCGGTGAAACTAATTTCCTTTGGAAGCAGCCAGACCTTACCTGAATTTACTAAGTCCGGATTACTAACCGATGAAATAATAACAAACCATAGAGGGTAGAGACATAACAGTAATATTACAGTTAAAAGAGTGTAGTTGACGATAACAAAAATCTTGTCGCCTCTTGATTGCTTCATTTTATTCTTTCGCTTCATGTATCCCCCTCCTTTCTACCATAATGAGTTTTCACTAACTTTTCTTGATATCTTATTGACCGTTACTAAAAGAAGCAAATTTATTACATTATTAAATAGTCCGACAGCAGAAGATAAACTGTACTGAGCTCTTTGAATACCTAACTTATATACATAGGTAGAGATAACTTCGGACACCATCATGTTTCCATCCTTTTGCATCAGTAACACCTTTTCAAAGGAAAGATTCATGATTCCGCCAACCGTCATAATCAACATCACGACAATTGTTGGCATAATAGCTGGTAAATTAATATGCCTAATTCGCTGCATTCTGCCTGCACCATCCATAATGGCTGCTTCATGTAATTCGGGTGAAACACCACTTAGTGCGGCAATGTAAATTACTGCACCATATCCGGTAACCTGCCAAACACCACTCCATACATAAATATCATTGAATAAGCTATCTTTCATCAAGAACATCGTTGGCTCGGAGTGAAACAGTGCAGCTCCTATTTGATTGAACAATCCGTTTCGTGAAAGAAACAAATCAATCATACCGACAAGAACTACCGTTGAGATGAAGTAAGGCATATATGTAATGTTTTGAACTGTCTTCTTAAAAAACTTATTCCCTACCTCATTGATCATTAGTGCTAATAAAATCGGTGTTACAAAACTGACTGCCATATAATATAAGGAAAGGGTTATCGTATTCATAAATATCTGCGAAAAGTTAACTGAGCTAAAGAATGTTCTAAAATGTTTAAAAATTGGATCTGCCCAAGGGCTTCCTCCAAATCCTTTCGTAGCGATAAAGTCCTTAAAGGCTATTTGTACTCCATACATAGGTACATACGCAAATATTAGAAAATACAGGAATGCGGGTAATATAAATAAGTACAGCGCCCAGTTTCTTTTAATTAGCACACAACTTCGATGCCTCATTCGTGCTCTTACCTCTTTGCTGGGTCTGGCTCGACCTTCTTTTCTTTTATCCTTTCTAATCCCCATAAGGATATTCCTCCTTCTCTTTTCGTTTCAAACCCAATAACTTCTATAGTTCTATTTTCTTATGTATTAGTAAGAACGTATGTCCTTAGGCTTGCTTTGTACTTTTATTATATCTTCTGTATCTGAGACTTAAAATTGCCACTACTTAATCTTAAACTCACAAAAATTAATCTGGGCATAACACATGTCCACCTCTTAGAACTAACAATTTTAAGGATTCCCTATCAAAGTTTAAACTTTATACTTTGTTACCTTAGGCTTAAATACTGGCAATTTACTGTGTTTCCATGGTCTTTTATACTAAAAGCAAAAGACAATAGAAACTAGGACATAAAGAATCTACTGTCTTGGGAAGAAAACTTTAAGGAGGAGTTCCTATGTGGACTGAAGAAAGATTAGATACCTTATTGACCAATCCGTCAAATGCGCTAATTGAAGATATGAAAAAGATTACCGGTGATATTATGATTCTTGGCGCTGGAGGCAAAATGGGCCCGACGCTTGGCTTGCTAGCAAAACGTGCTTGCGAGAGTGCCGGTATAACAAAACGAATTATTGCGGTATCACGTTTTAGTGATCCGATTGTGAAAAAGCTCCTTAGCGACCATCAGATAGAGATGATTTCTGCTGATTTATTGGAGCCTGGAGCAATTGCATCACTTCCAAAAGTAGAAAACATTATCTATATGGCTGGGAAGAAATTCGGTACAAACGGCAATGAATATCAAACCTGGGCGATGAATGCAACCGTTCCCTCTCTTGTTATGGAGCACTTCAAAGACAGCCGTATTGTTGCATTTTCCACCGGAAACATTTATCCAAAGGTTGCAATTTATAGTGGAGGTGCTACGGAAGAAACACATCCAGAACCGGTTGGAGAATATGCGATGTCAAGCCTTTCCAGAGAACGTATCTTTGAGTACGGCGCAAATTCCTATGGGACCAAACTTGCCATTTACCGATTAAACTATGCTGTTGATCTCCGTTATGGCGTGCTATATGATATCGCAGAAAATATTATGAATAACCGCCCTATTTCCTTAGAGAGTCCTTGCTTTAATTGTATCTGGCAGGGAGATGCCAATGAAGTTGCAATCAGACTTCTGCTTCATGCCGACAGCTCTGTATTCCGTTTAAACGTTACTGGACCGGAAACCATTGGTGTCAAACAGACTGCCCTTAAATTAGCAAAGAGACTTGGCAAAGAGGTAAGTTTTGTTGGTGAAGAGTCTTCGACTGCTTACTTAAACAATGCCTGTAAGATGACAGAACTTTTTGGTTATCCAACCGTTTCTATTAACACCTTAATTGACTGGCAGGCAGAATGGATCTTATCAGGTGGCCGTTCTCTTGGAAAACCAACACATTTTGAAGAAAGAAAGGGGAATTTCTAATGAATCGACAGGAAACTGCTCTCCATAATTTAAAAGAAGGTACCGTAATTCCTGCTATCCCACTCGCACTCCATAGTGACCGTACCTTTTACGAGGAAGGTCAACGAAAATTAGTGAAGTATTACCTTCATGCTGGGGTTGGCGGCGTAGCAGTTGCAGTACATACCACTCAGTTTGAGATCAGAAAACCGGAAATCAATTTATTGGAACCGGTACTTAAGGTTGCAGAAGAAGAAATCACAAAATACGAACAGGAGACCGGGAAGACGATTATCCGAGTTTCCGGTGCTTGCGGAAGGACAGAACAGGCAATATGTGAAGCAAAACTTGCGAAATCACTTGGTTATGATGCCGTTTTACTTAGCCCTGGTGGTTTATTAGAAGAGAGTGAAGAATACCTTATTGAAAGAACACAGGCTGTTGCAGCCATTCTACCTGTCATCGGCTTTTACTTACAGACAGCCTGCGGCGGAAGACGCCTTTCCTATGAATACTGGAGGGCTGTAGCAGATACTCCGAATGTAGTTGCTATCAAATGTGCTTCTTTTAACCGTTATCAAACGATTGACCTTGTTCGTGGCGTTGCTGCATCAAAAAGAAGTGATGAGATTGCTCTTTACACGGGTAATGATGATAATATCGTTGTAGATCTGCTTACCCCATTTCGCTTTACGATGGATGGAAAGCAAGTGGAAAAACGTTTTGTTGGTGGTTTACTTGGCCACTGGTCTCTCTGGACAAATAACGTAGTAAAGCAATTTTCTGAACTAAAGAAATATCAAACAGAATCTATGATACCAAGCGATTTACTCTCCTTAGCAATTGAAGTAACTGACTGTAATGGAGCCTTCTTCGATGTCGCGAATAACTTCGCTGGCTGTATCCCAGGTGTACATGAGGTTCTGATGGAACAAGGACTTATGGAGGGTATCTGGTGTTTAGATGAAGAGGAAATATTATCAGAAAATCAACTGGATGAAATCCATCGTGTACAAAATATGTATCCACATCTAATGGATGATCAATTTGTAAAAAGCTTTTTATCTCAAATAAAATAATATTCTATAAGACGAGCCTCAATATAAATAAAGTGGAAAGAAAAAACACCTTCTTTGTCCGTTTTTTGATATACTTAACGGGAAGATATAAAAACTTTACAAGAAGAACCCGTATGTAGGTTCTTCTTGTAAATGAAAATAGAGGTGAAAGATGATTCGATTTTCACTTGGCAAGTTAGTGTCTACGCTGTAACCACAAACTTGTGTTATGCAGAACAGCACACGCATGAATGCAGAAATGAGGTAAACATGAATCAAATAAAAATTAGGGCACTGGATGCCATTACCAATCAACGTAATAGAATTATTTCTATTGGTGAGGAAATTTTTCGCCATCCGGAATTAGGCTATAAGGAACATAACACCAGCAACCTCGTAAAGCAGGTATGGGAGGAGCTAGGTTTAAAGGATATCACTAGTGTTGGTCTCACCGGATGGAAAGGATATCTGAAAGAAAAAGATTACACAGTCTCACCAATCAACGTTGCTGTTATGGGTGAGCTGGATGCTGTCATCTCTCCAAAACATTCCTTTGCAGACAAGCAAACTGGTGCTGCACATGCTTGCGGCCATCACGCCCAGATTGCCGCTATGATTGGCTGTGCCATTGGACTTTCGGCAGTTAAGGACGCACTGGATGGTAATGTATGTTTTCTTGCTACGCCTGCAGAAGAATATATCGAACTTGGATATCGCAGTCAGTTAAAACAAAATGGTCTTATCACCTACTTTGGTGGAAAGCAGCAAATGATTGCAGAGGGTGTCTTTGATGATGTTGATATGGCTCTTATGGTACATAGTGAGACAAATCAAGAGAAACCTCACATCTCCATTAACAGCCACTCTACTGGTTTCATAGGGAAAAACATTCGATTTATCGGAAAAGAAGCACATGCAGGCGGTGCCCCATGGGATGGTGTGAATGCATTAAATGCTGCAACCCTCGCGATTTCAGCAATTCATGCCCAAAGAGAAACCTTCCGTGATTGTGACTCGGTCAGAGTTCATCCGATTATCACCAAAGGTGGCGATTTAGTGAATACAGTTCCAAGCGAAGTTACGATGGAAAGCTACGTGAGAGCCTCCTCCGTTGAAGCCATGAAAGCAGCGAATGCTAAAGTAAATCGTGCGATTAAAGGCGCTTCCTATGCCATCGGTACTGACGTAGAAATTATAGACTCTGCCGGTTATCTCCCACTGATGCAAAATACTAGATTAAGCAGTATCTTTTCAGAAAATGCTACCCAACTGCTTCCAAATGTGGCTGTGGACGAAAATCTCCCTTTCTGTGGAAGTACGGATGCCGGTGATTTATCCTATCTGCTTCCTGTGATTCAACCAACCATCAGTGGATTTTCAGGTGATCTTCACAGCTGCGATTTTCAGGTGGAGGATGAAGAACTCGCTTATCTAGTACCAGCAAAACTAATGGCAATGACTGTGATTGATCTTCTGATGAAAGAAGCTTCCATGGCAAAAGAAATTAAAAATGCTTCCCCTAGAAAGAGGAAAGATGATTATATCTTGCTATGGAATACATTGCTAAAAGAGAAGGAAGATTAAATTATGAGAAATAAAGGATAGTCAAGGGACACTCGTAATTCGCATGTCAGCTACGCTGACTAAACGCTACCTACTCATAACCATTCGCAACTGCTTTGCCTTTCAAGGAAGTCTTACCCCCGCTTATAGAAGCGGAGGGCTTCCCTGATGAGGTTAAATTAATAAAACAAAAAGCGCTTTTTAACATCTAAATTATATGTGCTAAAGTACATAGATGGGAGTTTATATGACAACCCTACTTTTGATTTTAAGTATTACCTTCTTCATCCTACAATCGGTATCAATGAAGTTTGTAAAAGCAGATACACTTCCGCAAAAAATGCTGATCCATGGAGTATTTACACTCATTGCAGGAATCGGAATGTTCTTCTTTTTAATCTTATCCAACGAACCTTTTTCTCTTAGTAAGAACACCGTTTTATTTGGTATTTCGTTTGGTTTTTTATTTGCTTTTACAATATTATTTTATAATTTGGCAATTAACAGCGGCCCACTTTCCTACACGGCATTCTACTTTTCGTCCAGTATGCTGCTTCCGACCTTTTTTGGTCTTCTTTTTTTGAAAGAAGAACTTCGTGGGACACTCCTTATTGCTATACTTTTATTCTTAATGGCATTTTACTTCCTTAATGTAACAAAAGATTCTAATAAAGAAGTTGTTTCCCCCGCTCATGGAAAACAAAAAAAGCAATGGCTCTTTTATTGTATCCTTACGTTTATAGGGAATGGTTGTCTCGCTATTGTTCAGAAGCTTCATCAACAGCTACAACATGGTACGGAAGCTTCTGGATTAATGCTCCTTGGATTTACCTTTGCTTCTCTTTGTTACTTTATTGCTTATCCGATTGCTAAGTCAAAGACTGGCGAGGTGAAATTTACGACCACATCCTCTGTAAAGCAACTAAAAACTAACTTATTACCAATATTGTTCTTAGCTGCCGGTTCTCTTCTTGGAAATTTGTTATTAACTAGTTTAGCAGGGAAAATTCCCAGCAGTTATCTGTTCCCACTCGTACAGGGCAGTATTATCCTTGGTATTACCATAATTTCAACGGTATTTTTTAAAGAGAAGTTATCTTTGCGTGGTAAAATTGGGATCTTTCTAGGAGTGCTTGCCATTGTTTTTATCAATGTTTAGACTTTTGTAATTGGTAATTATAGTTGTTCTATTTCTATAGAAAGGATATAAACATTATGATACGAATCGGTATACTAGGCTCCGATAACTCTCATGCATTGGCATTCTCGAAGCTTGCTAACCTGCCAGATGAGGCAGGTAATTATCTTTACGATGATGTTCGGGTAACTTCTATTTATGGACTTGATAAAGAAAGGACACAGGTGGTTGCCAGAGAAGGCCGGATTGAGACAATTGTGGAACATCCAAAAGATATGTTGTCTTATGTAGATGCCGTTATGGTAGTATTTCGTCATGGTAATCTGCACTATAAGCATGCACTACCTTTTATTGAAGCAGGTATCCCAACCTGGGTGGATAAGCCCTTCACCATACTTCCGTCAGAAGCTATCCACTTGATTAATACAGCCGAAAAATATAATACTCTCCTAGCTGGTGGTTCCACCTGCAAGTATTGTCCTGATGTACTTTCCTTACAGCAAGAATTTCATCATTTGCATCAAAATCGGTCTGTCATCTCTGCAAATTTTAATTTCCCCGGAGAATTAACAAGCCCTTATGGAGGTATCTATTTTTATGGAGGTCATGCCATTGAAATAATGACTACAATCTTTGGTAAAAATCCAATCAGTGTAAAAACAGATGTACACTGCGGTAATTTGATTGCACTTTTTAAATATGAGGACTTTGCAGTAACAATTCATTTTGCAGAAGTCTCTGAATTCTTTGCAACCATATACTCCAGCGATAAGGTAATCACTCACCCTATAAACATCTCTACTGTCTACCGTCAAGGCTTCCAAAAATACGTGGATGCACTTAAAAAAGGACGAATACCAGAGGACTTTGACAGCCTTCTTCGTCCTGTTTTATTGTTGGAGGCACTTGAGAAAGCAATCGATACGGGAGGGGAGATAACAATAGGAAATCTTAACATAGAATGATTGATATAAAACACTTATATTATCATTTGTTTCTAAAATATACACGAATCTATCTTCCTCGTTTCAAAAGCTCCATCAGTGAAGTATACTATATATTCACTGATGGAGCTTTCATATTTTTCACTTACATATCTTAGTTGTTATTATGCATACATTCTATGCTAACTTACTAGCATTTAACTTTTACATAGTTTACTATTTGCATCCATAATTTTATTGCTTTTTTATCCTATATTTTATACTGTAAATCTTAGTACTCACCTGTCGTAATTTTTACTCTCTCAAGATTTTGCACGTCTTCCTATGTATGATTGATTCTTATAGCTTATGACTGAATAATCCTCATTCTCCTATTTATTTCCCTGGTTATGATATGGAGAATTTACGGTTCCATTTCCTTTGGATAACACATAATCCTTATCTAAATATAAGGCTGGAATTACACCAACACTTCCATCATAAGCATCTTTTGCAAGGATGTAGTCTTTTCCATACACCACCCGAACACTCGCTCCATCCGGTTTTGCAGATACCCCTCCATACTTAGGATCTGCGGTCTCTTCTGCGTAACTTGCCCTAGGCGTTCTAAGCCAATAGAGAGAGAATACCAACTTACTCTTTGCTTCATTTTTTTCTTCCGCACTCTTTGTTGGCTCTTTTATTACCGGAAAGCCCGCGTGATAAACCAAAGTGTAAAATTCTTTAATATCCAGTAAAAATACCTTTTCTTCTGTAATTAAATATCGTGCTTCCTCATAGTTTGTCAGACAATTCTTTATACTACTATCATATCGGTGCAATTTAGCATCTTTGTTCTCAACTGAAGATGCAGTACTATTTACCTCGTCAATCAATTGTTTATGTTTCGTTAATATAATCGCATCCTGTTCTTCTTTGGTAAACTCCGTTAAAAATCCTTGTTCCTCATCATAGGCATTCCACCCATTCTTCGTGGTCCCGGATTTTGGTGCACCAGAGGCGTCATAAGCTATCTCATCTCCAACTCCATTGAGCCACGCCCGTAAATCACTGGATGCCCAGTAATTATTTCCATAGTTCTTTGCGGTATTTGCAACCCATAACTGATCATCAAAAGCCTTATAGGTTAGAATATTTTCAGCATAGAGTAATGGATTTCCCTCCTTGTCCACATCAATAACTCTCCATAAAATAAGTTCCTTATTATAGGTACCAAATGTAACATATTGCCCGATTTTTAACTCCTTTGCTGTTGTTACTTTTGCAGCAGACACCGGATTACCAAAAAGTCCGGTTACAATACATAACATGGCAAATACGGCTATCACTCGATTTATTACATACAATTTGTTTTTTCTATTCATGTAAACCTCCATTCCTAATACAATCTAGACATATTCGATCTGTTCTTGCTATCGCGGAAACATAATTACGCGTAAAAATGTCATCTTTCTTTACAGAAGTTTTCTTCCAGCATTTTTATTTACATCAGTTTTCTTTACAGAAGTTTTTCTTTACAGCATCTTTCTTCACAGCATCTTTCTTTACAGCATCAGATTATTCATCACCACACATTGACTTCCACTTGGTAAATCGAGTCTGCTGTTTTTTAATAGACACGACTGCACCATGATATAAGAATCCTTTCCTAAGGAGGATTCCGAAATACGAAGTTCTGTGTCTTTCAGAGTTGTACCTTGCATCTGTAAACTTAAGGTTCCTATAGAAGCTGTTCCATCCTCCGGAGTTTGCGTTATCATCTTCATCTGATACCCAGGGGCAAACTCTGCCCTAGAAAAATCTAACCTAATATGTGCATTATTTTTTATATCTATCAATGTACCACTTGCATTGTTTCCTTCCATAACTGCACCACCGCAGACCACCAAACTCTGATCCCCCACGGCCTCAGTCGTCGTACCACCTTTATCAAAAGCGAAACAAACATTATGGAATCCACCGCCAGATATTATCACATGCTTTGATTCCACATTCAGCCTGCTGGTTGGAGCATTTGAATCTGCATAGAAATGACAATCATAAAAACGAATCGTCTCGCCTTTTACAATAAAATTTTGTCCTATATTTTTAAATACACAATTCTTAAAGGTGATGTCTCTTTCTACTTCATAGGTACTTCCGCGATGTCTGGTAAGGTAATGTCCATCTAACATATGTATCGTACAGCCTTCAATTATAGTTGGTCGATGAGACATGGAAGAATCCTCTCCTAATGCTAACGGTCCCATTAACACACAGTTTCTCATGACAAGTCCATCAATATTTGCCCAAATGGATCCTCCATTGCCGCCATAACGCTCTGTGTTTCGATACACATAGCAATCCTCTAGTGTCATATCAATCACACGATTCATTTTATTTTCAAATACCACTCTAGGAGCTTGATGCTTTTTTACCACAATTCTTTTGTGAAATCCCCCCCAAGTATGAGAAGACTTTGCATTTAAAGCACTATTGGCAAAGCTTAAGAATCCAGAGTTTCCTATGTATGTTAAATCATGATCGTATTGCCCGTGTGTAACAAAAGCTCCATTCTCATCTCCAGTGCAATGGCAATTTTCAACGAGTGAATAAGCACATCCTGTAAAATCATTGAGGTGTCTCACATTGTGCGCTCTGCAATTTATTACACTACCATACAGACATCCCATTTGTTGTATCAAGTATCCTGTACCGCCTACGGATACTTCCTCTGGGTTTATTAAAAGACAGTCCCTGACCTCATACTGAGTACAGTATCTACGAAGGTTCAGCGGCCAAAATACCTTTGTTGCTTGAATATTCGTAATGTTACAATCTACGCAAAATTCGTGAGCTACCGGGCTGGTCCCTGTAGTATCGGAATGACCCTGTCCTTCGAATTTTAAATTCTTTATATGTACATGAAATACAGGTTCTATCTTTTGGTAAGTAATCTTACGTTTGGACTTAAGTGGCCATGCATTTAGGTAGTTAAACGCCACATATTCGGTGTCACTGGCACTCTTTCCTACCTTGGTTACACGTAGCAATTTTTGTATCTCTTTATCACTGCTGCCACCACCGATTGGCAAGCGCCCTGGAACCTGCTCCATTGGGCGTACATCAGTCTCTACATAATACCACTCATGTTCTGCAAACATTTTATTGTTGCCAACGTAAAGATAGTCGGAATCTTCGCTGAATTCTGCTTGCACCAGTGTACCCTTCTCATTTTTTACATAAGGTAACGTAACAGTAATCGGATTTCCTACCTTAACGCCTTGGAAAAACATCATTGCAGCGAACGGATTGTCCCTGTCGGCATTCTCAGCTCCATAAGTGTACATGGTGTGATTTTGAAAATCCAGTTCCAGGTTACTTCGATGAAAGACATGCCTTTTAATTAACAACAGGTCACTACTTGCTTCAATTCGGTGAAAGGATTCATCATTTACAAGAGAATCCAGTGCATGATCCGCTGGAATACTCTCGTCAAAGATGCCGAACCAGCGAAACTGACCAATTCCATCGTGTAGAACATGCCATGCCCCTCCCCCATCGTTTGGGCGATGAACAGTTCCACCATTCTCCTGTTCCTTACTCTTAGAAAGATAAACCAATGTTTTTTGTCCGCCATCTCCTGCCTTATAGTACCCCAGTAAGTTGACTATCATTCCATCCTTTCGTTCTGCCTTGCTAAGTCTTTTTAATGACTCAACATCTGTCAAAGAAAGAACATCCTGGACATTTTTAACATCCTTATCCTTACTTGAAGCGGCAGACGCAGTTTTTCCAAACAAAAAAGGCGCACAAGCAATCAAAAGTCCCCCTGCTCCGATAGCCTTAATGGCTTGCCTTCGGGTGACTTCTTTGCTTAGTGCGCTTTCTGACTGGACAACTTCCCCTTGGTTTTCCATGCTTTGTTTTCGCATACCTCATACCTCCTTAAATTTGTTAACAAATTAATTGTAACTTGGAGATAATACGCCGTAAACTTCCAGTGTTTAAGGCTGATATTCGATACTTAAACTGTAATTATCTATTTTTAAGATTTTATTATCAGAATATAATATTCTGTATCTTCAGTTCATAATAAGGAGGTACACTTAACTTTCTTAATTTCCATTATGCATCTGATTACGGTAATCTCCTGGAGTAATCCCCTCATACTTCTTGAACAAACGTATTACTCCAATTTCACCAACATAACCTATTTCATTTGCTATCTCCTTAATCGGAAGTTCTGTATCTCTAAGTAATTCCTTTGCCTTAGCCAATCGAAGCTTCGAAATAAAGTCTTTTATATTTTCATCTTTATACTTCTTAAATATATTAGAGATATACTGAGGAGTTACTCCAAACTCCGAAGAAAGGCCATTCAAATCAAGCCAGTTCTCACCAATGTTTTGTTCGATAAACTCTGCTATGGAATCCACCAAACGTTTTGTTTTACTACTAACCGGTACCTCGGCACGTTCCTTTTGATACCAATCAATCAAAGAAGAAAAATCCCTGAATGCGATCTGAAGATTAGGTGTCTTTAAATAATTATCCAAATCAAGAAGGTTGCTTGTTTCCTTCCCGCTTGATATCATTGCACCGTCAAAAAGCTTCTTTAAGCTGATTGAGATTTCAAATAATAGGCCTCTTGCTGCGCTTGTTGAAATTTGTTTCTTACTTGCATTGATATCTAAAATACTTTGTAGTAATTGTTTTGCCTTATCACTATCTCCTGTCTTAATGTATCGTAACAATTGATATTCCATCTCACTCGGATAATAATAATCCGCTTCCAGATTCTCTAATTCAGAGAAACTATACGGTTCAAATCCTCCATATAGCTTGTGTTGTTCTAGTGCCTTTCTGGATTCATCAAAACAAAGCTGAATTCCCTTTAGCGTATGGTGCTGTTTACTAATACCAGTGTAAATATATAGGCAATAATACTTTTTAAGAAATTGAATTAGCTCTGATACCTTTTGATACATGATTTCATCTGCTTCCTCAAGTTCTTCTTCCTTACGGAGATTTAATAATAGAACCGCTGTATTTTGCCCCATATCTAGGTAGTAGTAGTTAAACTTCTCTTGAAATAAATCCACTCCGACATTCTCTGAAATAAATTTTGCCAGAATCATGCCCTGGTCGTTTTCTGCTTTCTCCATACGAAAGAATTCACAACCCTCTGATACTTCAAGGGCAACCGTATAGAATAGATTCGTCGTAAAGGTGATTCCAAGGGTAACAAAACGTTCCTTAAGACTGTTGTAGTCGGTAACCATTCCATGAAGTAACTTTCCAAGTACCTCACGCTTCACAATAGGTTTTTGACTTTCAAGTAAATCTGATAATTCTTTTCCATTGGTAATTTGCTCTTTTAAGGTTGTCTTAATAACCTCAAATTCATTTTTTACGACTCCATCTACTTTCGTATTCTTATCGATGTATTTTCGAATTTCACGAATTGGTTTATAGCTATATTTCGCGAGGCAAGAAACTAAGGCGATACCAATAATCAAATACACAACTGTGACCCCAACCATCCGAAGTAAAAATTCGTAGTTTTCAGAATAGAATAAATCCTTTGGTGTAGAAATGATGAACTTCCACCCTAAGGTATCTGATAATTGTCGAAAAACAATACTGTCCTCTGTATTATTTCCTGCTGATTTATCAGTTACAAGTTCTACTGGTAACTCAGGGGCCCCAGAACTTGACAATATACACACGTTCTTTTCATTATAGACATAGACATCTGATTCTGTTGCAACATGGAACTGCTCCACCATTGAAAATAATTTTTCAGCATTAATAAATATGATGACTTGACCAAGTGGTTTTTGCTTTGTTCCTACCGGAAAGGTCTGAATCAAAGGCAATATCTCCACTGGATTTTTGTCATATTGATATACTTTCATTATCGGTAAATAATTTTGAAAATGATTACCCTTTAATTGTTCTGCAAATTCTTTATATTCTATATCCTCAAAGGAATACATGATGTCAAAGAATTTATCTGCCTTCATTCGTATGTTTGGTGTTATAATCTCGTCCGTTTCTTTTATGTACAGAAAATAATCGAATAGAAGGTCTCCCGGCTTTTGCCGCAACGTCAACTCCTGCATTGCCTCATGAATTGTAACAGAAGGTAATCCCTTAGCAAACTGCTCTAACTTCGTATTAAATGTGAATTCATTACATATTTCCTTAATGTATTGTGTGCTGGTTTCCACACTGTTACGGAGTTCAGTTAATAATAACTGTTTCGTATTCTCGGTTTGCTTTGTAATCTTCGTTGTTATCTGTGCATAATAAGCAAAACCACTACTTAAAGCAACAATTAATATTAAGATATACGAAAAGAAAAAAACAACATATACACTTGATTTTTTCAACTTAAAATTGCGTAATAACATGTAACCTAGCCCTCCCATTTCTTCGATTTTTTGTAACTCTGAAATCCTACCTTAAATGATACTATAAATTTCACTTTTTGTTAATAGTCTGGGTATATTTTAGTCTTGAGCTATACTATGCGATAATAAAAGTTTATGGTATGATGAAATATATAAATTTGATTTACAAAGATAAGGAGAAGCCAATGAAAAAGCTTAATAAAGTTAGTAAGATTGCGATCGGAAGTACCCTTGCTATTTTACTAGCTAATGCAATTGGATTAAACTATAGTATTTCAGCGGGAATTATTACTCTTTTAACCATACAGGATACCAAGAAAGAGACCATTTTTATTTCATTGAAACGTTTAGTTGCATTTATATTTGCTTCTATTTTAGCGCTCTTACTTTTTCCGAACTTCGGATTTACCACAATTCCTTTTGGTATATTTCTCTTTTTGTTCGTTGGTGGTTGTTCTATCGTTAAACTACAAGATGGAATTGCTATGAATTCTGTACTTGCTACACATTACATTCTCTCTGAGAGCATAAGTATTTCCATGATAACAAACGAAGCCCTCCTTCTTTTTATCGGGGCAGGAATTGGAACACTCATTAATTTATTTATGCCAAGTAATGTAAAGCAAATTAAAGAAGTTCAAGTACGAATCGAAGCTGATTTACGTAAGATCTTATTTCGCATGGCCTATTTTCTTAGAGAGTCCGATAAAAGTGAATATAAAGATCGCTGTTTTACACCATTAAAAGAAGATATTAACCTAGGTGCTACGTATGCATATACAAACATGAACAATACCTTGTTCCAGGAGTCTGAGTACTTTATACGCTATATGGAGATGCGCAAACACCAATTACAGATACTTGCTGAAATTTATGATAAAATCATATCCCTGCGCTCTGTGCCGAAGCAAGTTATACCGATTTCACAGTTTATAGAAAGCATCGCTAATTCTTTAGCAGAGTCCAATAACGCCAAAGGGCTATTACTATTAGAGCAGAAACTCGAAGAAGAGTATCGACAAAGTTCTCTCCCCATTACCAGAGAGGAATTCGAAGACCGTGCTGTGCTATATATGATTTTGAAAGATTTTAAGATGTTTCTCTTGATTAAAGAACAATTTGCAGATACATTAACAAAGGACCAGATACAAAAGTACTGGTCGTAGGGTTGTATAATAACGCTACCCAGCGACAATTACATTGCGATTTAAACATTTCATGTTATAATTAACGAAAAAGGGAGTAACTAGTTATGTATGAATGGAAAAATAATAAAATAAAAAGTCAGTATGAAATGCAAAAAATGGTGGCTAAAAATAATGGTGTTTCTTCTTTTACTGAAGAAGAATTGTCTACCTTAAACTTAAAAACTAAAAACTTTACTTCAATTCATGATCCACAAGTAAAAAGGTTACTAGAACTTGCCTTTATTCGTGGAACTTTAAATGGACTTCAAATTGCAGACTCGCAGTCGGAGGCAGTGTCTGATGATAAAAAATCAGCTGTCTTTATTACAAAACAAGTAGAAGTTCAAAAAGCAGTTAATGAAGAAAGGCTTTACTTTGTAGCTTGTAAAATAAGAAATAAACAAGACAAAGTAGTCTATACAAATCTTATGTTAAAAGCTAGAACTGACGCAGAAGTAGAATCTATGTCATCCTACGAATGTAGTATAAAGCATCAAACTTTAATTCAATGTAAAATTGTAAAGTCCTACGGAACTGATACAATGCAATTTCAGTTTGGAATTGGAACCAAAGATCAGACAAATCTTGCTGCACTCGGTAAGAAGATGTTACAGTAAGTTTATTAGTAATTGTTAAGCAATACTTTTTAAAAAGAAGATTTGATCCGTATAAAGGACTAATCTTCTTTTTTATAATTAATAATGTTTATTTTCTAATTTTATGTACTAGATTATAATTGAAAAACTCTTTCCTGCATTTTATAGATAACAATAAGAATGAAACTAATGCAGAAATGATATTCCATTCTCTTAGATTTCTAAGAAAAATACCGAAAATGCAAATAACAATTTTATCAATCAAATAATAACTCCATAGGGTAACCACTACTTTGGTTTACCTATGGAGTAATATAAATTGATTTCTTATTTTTATCTATTACGAATTTGATTCAGTGAATTCAATACAGCATCTCGCAATTTTGAATTTTCTGACGGAACTTTCTCTAATAATAAGTGCAGTGTTGATGTAACATGATCAGTTCCGACTTTTCCAAGTGCTGAAAGTGCTGCAATCTGCACTTCTTCCTCATTACCTTCTAAGATCGCTAATAATAGATTAACCGATTCATCGGATTTGGAATCTCCACATGCCTTTGCCAAACAAATTCTTGTATTAGCATCAGAATATAGATATTTTCCCCTTAGTTTCTCCCATTGTTTTTTCCGAACCAAATGTTGCATTTTTTCTTCAGTGCTTCCACCAATACCAAACATACTTAAGCCCTCTTTCCTTTGTACTTTCATAATATTTGATTATCAAATAAGTTACACTTATTTAGTAGCCACCTTAAAGTATAGCACTTATAAAATAAAAAGCAAATATTAGGAGATGACCTGCTTTTTCCAAACGCCCATTTTGTAGATAATCCACAAGATTACTGCTGAGATTCCATTGCTAACTACTACGGCATACCAGATACTTTGTACACCCATATGAAGTAACCGTTCGCATACGAATAACGTTGCTAGTCGGAATACCCATAGCCTAGTTGCATCAATTGTCATGTTAATCATTGTATGCCCGGAGCCTTGATGCAAGCCATTCGTTGTTGTATAAATTCCGTTTGTAAAGCACCAAAATGCCATTAATTGAAGGAACTGTGTACCTAAGCGAATTACCTCTGGATCATCACTAAAGATACGCACAATCGGCTCTGAGACAGCATCTCTCGATAAAATTAGTCCACCAACAAATAAGAAAATAACTGCAATTCTTCTTGCTAATAAATAAGCTTTTTGAGCTCTAGCCTGATCCCTTGCACCAACACATTGGCCAACAATGGTTGCAACCGCAGAACCCATGGCATTCGCAGGCATCGTAATTAGTCCATTAACACGGTTACCAATACCATAAGCACTAACCGCGGTGGAGCCATATTTAATTACACTGGAAGTCATCAATAAAAATCCTAATTGCATGGTACTTCCACCAATCGCAGTTGGTAACCCTATTTTTGCTATTGATTTTAATTTATCTTTCTGAAGCTTTAAGCTTTCTTTCGTTATATAAAGAGATTTTTTATTATTACATAGGCTATATAATGCAATTAACGCACATGGAACCTTCGCTAATAAAGTAGCTAATGCTGCACCCGCGACACCCCAGCCAAATACTAACATAAAAAGAGGGTCTAATATCATATTTAAAGTAATACCTAGCAGATTTAAAAACATTGGTCTTACGGTGTCACCCTGCGATTGATTTACCGCAGTAAAGATATTTATGGTAAATAAAAATGGCATATCCAATATGACAATTCGTAAATATGTAACTGCCATGTTATAAAATGACTGACCACCCGCCAGCCATCCAACTAACGCTGGAGTTAATAAAAAGCATATAGCTGAACACACAACCGAAAATATCATACAAGAAGCAAACAACTGTCCCACCATTGATTTTGCATTCTTTTCATCTTTGGCACCTAGGTACTGCGATATTAATATAGCACCAGCTACCGTAATACCAGTACCAAAATTAACAATGATATTCTGAATCGGAGTTACTACCGTTATTGCTGACTGTGGGTCTGTACCAATTTTACCAAGCCAATAGGAATCTGTAAGATTATACATTGTTTGAATAAAATTGTTCACCACAATTGGTATGGCTAGCATTAATATTGCTTTCCATAAGGTTCCCTTAAGTAAATAGTCTTTGTTTTCTTTCATTCGCATAGCTACACATCTCTCTCATCACTTTTTGTACTTTCCTTACGTATTCTTCTTATAAGTTATTGTAATCACTTACAGCGATTAAAGCAATGGTAAAAGTCTTATACGCTATATTTCCATAAAAAATCTAAGAAGTACTAGCAAAAAATCTGTACTTTTTGTAATCGCTTACATTCCATTTTAGGTTCAAAACTAGCCTATGATTACTTTAATATCATACACTTCAAAGTCATATCATCCGTAAAAAATTATTTTTTTTATTTAATGAGTAGGGATTTATTGCGTGAATATTTAAGCTATACGTGAACACTCCCACCACTTAAATTAACAAAGTTAATTTTGAAGTGGGGGCTTCTTTAAAGCAGTTGTATTAAAGTTTCCACTTAGCACGTATAATAAATGTTAGGTATACGATAAATAATTCGCTACCTCAAAACATTTTATTTTATAATAAAAAAGGATAACGCATCGTTTGTATACACGTTATCCTTCTTTTCTAATCAATTGGCGATCCAATTCACATGTCATGAATTATTACTTATTTTCTGTCTCTGGAACTTCTAAAAACTGTTCAATACATCTCCAGATATCATCTCTTCCTTCTTTAGATAAAGAGGAAAAAGGTATGATCTTTGTATTTGCTCCTGCACACAAACCAGTACGTACCATTTTAATATGTTTATCTCTCTGGCTACGATTAATTTTATCAAGCTTTGTTGCTATAATCACTGGTTCAAATCCATTATGAACAATCCATTCATACATATCTTTATCGTTTGCAGAAGGCTCATGACGAATATCGATCAGTAGGAATATTACTTTTAACTGTGTGGAAGTTCGTAAATATTTCTCAATCATTTTGCCCCATTTTGCTTTTAGCTCTGTAGATACTTTTGCATATCCATATCCCGGGAGATCAACAAAATATAATTTTTCATTGATATGATAAAAATTAATAGTTTGTGTCTTTCCTGGCTGGGAAGAAGTTCTAGCAAACGACTTTCTATTCATTAACCCGTTAATTAATGAGGATTTTCCTACATTCGATTTTCCAGCAAAAGCAAATTCTGGTTGAGTATTCACTGGTAACACACTGGTTACTCCACATACCGTTTCCAAATCCACTTGGTTTACATTCATAATTTTCTCCTCATTTCTCGGCTCCTGTGTTGTAATCGTTCCATCACGACAGAGTTACACCAGAGCATGTTTTAAGACCTCATCCATGGAAGCAACACATATCACTTCCATACCCTCGGTTATTTCTTGCTCTAACTCCTCCAAATCCGGTCGATTCTTTTCAGGAATTAAAACTTTCTTAATCCCGGCATTTTTTGCTGCCAGTAGCTTTTCTTTTAGGCCACCGATTGGTAATACACGACCACGAAGTGTTATTTCTCCAGTCATTGCAACCTTTGCGTGTATCTTCTTGCCTGTAATAGTAGATAACATCGCTGTAGCCATTGTAATTCCTGCACTAGGACCATCTTTTGGTGTAGCTCCTTCTGGAATATGAATATGAATATCATTATTTTGAAAATAATCCTCTGATATCTTATATTCCTTACTAAGAGAACGTATATAACTAATTCCAAGTTGGGCAGACTCTTTCATCACATCACCCATCTGGCCTGTCAGAATCAAAGCACCTTTTCCTGGTAACGAATTTACTTCGATCTGTAAGGTAGTTCCACCTACACTCGTCCAAGCAAGTCCACATACGATTCCAACTTCATCCTTTTGACTTGCAATTTCATTACGATACTTTGGCTTTCCAAGGTAAGTTATGATATTTTTCTCACTTACCTTTATCTTTGATGGCTTCGTAGTTACACTAATCTCCTCTGCCTCAAAAGTAGCCGCTACTTCACTATGGCTTGGATTCTCATTGTTTGACTTTTTCTTAGCAGATTTTTTAAGTTCTTGATACTGCTTAGAATCTTGTTCTAACAATTCTCTAGCACTTTTTCTACATACCTCTGAAATCTTACGTTCTAAACTACGAACTCCTGCTTCCCTGGTATAGTCGCTAATTATCTTCCTAAGTGCCTTCTCTGATATACTGAGCTGACTCTTTTTTAGACCGTTCTTTTCTATTTGTTTGTTAAGTAAATGATTTTTCGCAATATGGAATTTTTCGTTTTCTGTATAAGAACTTACCTCGATAATTTCCATACGATCCAGTAGAGGCTTCGGTATCGTTTGTGTTGTATTTGCGGTTGCAAGAAACATAACTTCCGATAGGTCTACTGGGATTTCCACGTAGTGGTCAACAAAATTACAATTTTGCTCGGAATCAAGCACCTCTAACATAGCAGATGCGGTATCTCCTTTATAATCAGAGCTCATCTTGTCAATCTCATCAAGAAGCATGAGAGGATTTTTCACCTTTGCCTGTTTAAGTCCTGTAATGATACGACCAGGAAGAGCACCTACATAGGTTCTACGATGTCCCCTTATCTCCGCTTCATCCCTTACACCTCCAAGACTAATGCGGACATACTCCTTATGAAGAGCTTTTGCGATAGAACGTGCGATTGAAGTTTTTCCGGTTCCTGGAGGACCCACAAGACAGATAATAGGGCTATCTCCTTTTTGGGTTAATTGACGTACCGCTAAGAAATCTAGCACACGTTCCTTTACCTTTTTTAACCCATAGTGTTCTGTTTCAAGTACCTCTTTCGCGTAGGCTAAATCCATAAAATCTTCGCTTACTTTGTCCCAAGGTAGGTTAAGCAATGTTTCAACATAGCCCCTTGCTACAGCACTCTCCGAGTTACTTCCAGCAACATTTTGAAAACGCTCGATTTCCTTCTTAATCTTTTCTTTTACTTCGTCACTAGCAACCAACGTTTCTAGTTGTTCTAGATACTGCATAATGTCAGAAACAGAACTTGTTTCACCAAGTTCCTCCTTAATGACCTTAAGTTGCTCCCTCATTATGTAGTCTTTCTGATTTTTGTCAACTTTATCCTTAACCTTATTCTGAAGTTCCTTTTTAATCCGCATGACTTCTATTTCATCAGCTAAGATTACACATAGGCGTTCATACTGCTCCATCAAATCGCTTGCAGCTAATAATAGTTGCTTATCCTCTAATGTCATAGGAATATGAATCGAGAGCTGCTCCACCATTTTTTCAATTTCTCTGGAAGCTTCTACTTGACGAATAATATCCTTATTTAACTTATTATTTTCAGTAATATACACCTCGAATAAGTCTCTTAGAGCGCGAACCATTGCTTCTTCTTCTGCCTCTGTTATATTAAGAAGCTCCGCTTCCTTGGAAGTTAACTGGGCTCTTAGATATGGCTGCTCTGATACTAAAGTATCTAAGGTTGCTCGTTCTAATCCAGTAACTAAAACTCGTATTACATTTCCAGGAAGTTTTATCATCTGTTTAATTTCTGCTATCGTTCCAACTCGGTACAAATCTTCTAACGTCGGATTTTCGGTCTCTGCATCTATCTGAGAAACTAATAGTACCTGCTGATTTGAAAGCATTGCTGTCTCAATTGCTTCGATACTTACTTTTCTATTAACATCAAAATGAATCAACATCCCGGGCATGACTGCCATATTTCTTAGAGCCACAACGGGCAGTTGTCTCGTACATTCACTCATTAATACCTCCAAAACTCACGTATACTTGGCCCCCATCTGCGCGCCGTAGCGAAAACTAAGGGGGTACACTTACTGTTAACAAAAGTCTGCCAGCTATCTGATTAGAGTTCGCCGACAGACTTCTTCATGTTAGCTATGAAGCTTCATAACTAAGCTATTTCATTACTACTTTTCTTTGGTACCTTCTTTTGAGCAATCTTACGCTGCTGTCCATTTTCGGCAGTAACCAAACGTGGCTCTTCCTTACCTTCAGCAGACTCCTTTGTAATAATACATTTAAGAACACTGGTATCCGTTGGCACCTTGAACATAGAATCCATCATCACAGATTCCATAATTGCACGTAGCCCTCTCGCACCTGTTTTACGCTCAAAGGAACGCTTTGCAATTTCTTTCAGCGCATCCTCTTCAAAAAC
>NZ_DAMADT010000030.1:49370-59458 GCF_031997925.1 Lachnoclostridium sp.
TTGCTTCGTGATAGCATTCTTTGGTTCTGTAAGGATTCGTACTAAAGCTTGCTCATCTAATAAATCAAGGGCTGTATTCACTGGTACACGACCCACAAACTCTGGAATCATACCGAATTTTATTAAATCTTGAGGTAACACCTGGCGGAATAAATCACCGATGTTTTCCTTTTGACCATGCGCAATTTCAGCGTTAAATCCAATGGACTTCTGCCCAATTCTCGCTTCCACGATTTTCTCTAAACCATCAAATGCACCGCCACAGATAAACAATATATTTGTGGTATCAATCTGAATAAATTCCTGATGAGGGTGCTTTCTTCCACCTTGTGGTGGAACAGATGCTACAGAGCCTTCCAAAATCTTTAAAAGTGCTTGCTGAACTCCTTCGCCTGATACATCTCTTGTAATCGAGGTATTCTCTGACTTACGAGTGATCTTATCGATCTCATCGATATAGATAATACCGTACTGTGCTCGTTCAATATCGTAATCTGCCGCCTGAATAATCTTAAGCAGAATATTTTCCACATCTTCACCAACATAACCAGCCTCTGTCAATGCAGTAGCATCTGCAATGGCGAAAGGTACGTTAAGAATTTTTGCTAAAGTTTGTGCAACATAGGTTTTACCGGAACCGGTCGGTCCAATCATCAGAATATTACTTTTCTGCAGTTCAACGTCTAAATCTTTTTCTGATAAAACACGTTTATAATGATTATAAACGGATACAGAAAGAACCTTTTTTGCTTCTTCCTGTCCAATGACATATTGATCTAAAAATTCTTTAATTTCCTTTGGTTTTAAGAGGTTTATACCGGATGCAGACTCTACCACATCATCATCGAATTCTTCCTCCACAATCTCATAGCAGAGTTCAATACATTCATCGCAGATATAGACATCCCCTGGTCCTGCTAGAAGCTTACGAACTTGTTCCTGAGACTTTCCGCAGAATGAGCATCTAACCTGTTTTCTATCTTCTGTTCTATTTGCCGATCTGTTCACCTCTTTTCAACATGCTATACAAACGCACTAGGTTTTACTTGAATCAATTTACATTTATCTGCTTGCAATTACGCTATCAATAATACCATAGTTCTTTGCTTCTTCTGCAGACATATAATAATCTCTTTCCGTATCCACTTCAACTACCTCAAGTGGCTTTCCAGTATTTTGAGATAAGATTGTATTTAATTTTTTCTTAATCTTTAAGATGTTCTCTGCAACAATCTGAATATCAGTAGCCTGACCCTTAGCACCGCCGGATGGCTGATGAATCATAACTTCTGCGTTAGGAAGTGCAAATCTCTTACCCTTAGCACCACCCGCTAATAAGAAGGCACCCATACTAGCAGCCATACCGATACAAATAGTAGATACATCACACTTAATGTAATTCATGGTATCGTAAATAGCCATACCTGCTGTCACGGAACCACCTGGGCTATTAATATACAAACTGATATCCTTACCAGGATCCTCTGCCTCTAAGAACAATAACTGAGCCACAATAACGCTTGCGCTAACGTCAGTAACTTCTTCTCCAAGGAAAATAATTCTTTCTTTTAACAGTCTTGAATAAATATCATAGGAGCGTTCTCCCCTGCTTGTCTGCTCGATTACATAAGGTACTAAACTCATATCCGTCACCTTTCCTTTCATGAACAACAGGCTGTTGCTTCAGCAACATGACTTAGCAACATGCTTTCAGCAACAGCCCATATGAATTGCAAAGAGTCGAATCGCCTTGATTAAACTTCCTTTGCCTCACTTGCTACAAGATCAATGGCCTTTTGAACTGCCATATCCATAACGATCTGTTCTTTTTCCTTCTCGCCAATTAACTCTTTTAATTTGTCAACTTCCATCTGGTAAGCGGAAGCCATCTCTGCAAGTTCTTTATCAATTTCTTCTTCAGATACTGTAATATTCTCAGCCTTAACAACTGCTTCTAATACAAGTCTGCTCTGGATACGCTTAAGAGCCTGTGGTCCAAGGTTCTCCATAAATGTGTTTGGATTTAATCCTGTGAACTGGAAGTACTGCTCTAAAGAAAGACCTTGCATCTTTAATCTCTGAGCAAAATCTTCAGCCATCTGACGCTTCTGAGTATCTACCATAGCATCTGGAATTTCCATAGTTGCATTCTCGATTACCTTATCAACTACTGCATCTTCCTTTGCTGTCTTTGCTGCCTTCTCCTTGTTCTCAGTTAAAGACTTCTTAAGATCAGCTTTATATTCTTCTAAAGTATTAAACTCGGAAACATCCTGAGCAAAATCATCATCTGCTGCTGGAAGTTCTTTTGCTTTAATTTCTTTTACCTTTACTTTAAATAATGCTGGCTTTCCAGCAAGATCTGCTGCATGATACTCTGTTGGGAATGTAACATTAACTTCTACATCCTCACCGATGTTCTTGCCTACTAATTGATCTTCAAATGTATCAATAAAGGAATGAGAACCGATTGTTAATGCATAATCCTCGCCCTTACCACCTTCAAAAGCTACACCATCAACGAAGCCTTCAAAATCGATAGTAACGATATCTTTATCCATTACTGCTCTATCTTCTACTGTAATTGTTCTAGAGTTCTGCTCTCTCACCTTATCAAGCTCAGCCATAACCTCATCTTCTGCTACTACGATGTCAGACTTAGAAACTTCCACTCCCTTGTATGCACCAAGAGTTACTTCTGGCTTAACTGCTACTTCAGCTGTGAAGATAAATGGCTGACCCTTCTCAACCTGAACAACATCGATTTCTGGTCTAGCTACTACATCTAATTTACTTTCTTCAATAGCCTTCTCATAAGCCTCTGGAATAATAAAATTAGCAGCATCCTCATAGAATACACCTACACCATACATCTTCTCGATGATTGCACGTGGTGCTTTTCCTTTACGGAATCCCTGCACGTTCATTTTACCCTTATTTTTTTGGTAAGCCTGTTCAATTGCCTTGTCAAAATCCTCTGCTGTCGCTTCTATTGTTAGCTTTACCATATTCTTTCCTAAATCTTCCACCTTAAAACTCATTTGTTAAGTCCTCCTTAAAATATAGCAAAGTATATGCTTTCATATACCAAACTTTCTAACGTTATAATTGCATTCGCTTTCGCTCGCCTTATTCTTATGTTTACATTTCATAACCCACTAACCAAGGATAGAGGGCTAGACATTAGTATATTATATCATGTCACCTAGACAAAAGCTAGATATTTTTTTCCGCATTTGCCCCTTTTAGACGCAGTTAGACAATATTATAATTCTTGATTATCGGAACTTGTTCTTTTTTCTTACGCTTTTATATGACCTTTTTGACGTAATACTGTAACTATATTATCGGCATACTTTTGACATACCTCATTTGTTCCAGCCTCTACCATAACACGAATTACGGACTCGGTACCACTTTCGCGAACCAAGATTCTTCCCTCATCACCAAGCTCTAATTCCACTGCTTTTGCTGCTTCCATCACGTCTGGGTCATTCTTAGCCATTTTCTTATCTACCACTGGAATATTAAGTAAAAGTTGAGGATATATCTTTAACTCTCGAAGTAAAACAGAGATTTTTTCTTTCTTTTCTAACATAACCTCCATAATCTTAAGAGATGTTAGAACACCATCCCCTGTGGTAGCATGCTTATTAAAGATAATATGACCGGATTGCTCTCCACCAATGGAATGTCCATGCTCCATCATATTTTCAAATACATACTTATCACCAACAGCTGTTTTAGCATATGCAATTCCTTTAGCGTCTAACGACTTATATAGCCCTAAATTAGACATAATTGTTGTAACGACTGTATTATTACAAAGTTCGCCTCTCTCCTTCATATAACAACCGCACAGGTAAAGAATCGCATCTCCATCTATCACTTGCCCTAATTCATTTACTGCAAGACAACGATCCGCATCTCCATCATAAGCAAATCCAATATCTAGCCCTTGCTCTACGACAAATTTTTGTAACTGTTCTATATGAGTAGAACCACAATCAGTATTAATATTGACACCATTCGGCTCACTATGAATTACATAAGTCTTCGCTCCAAGAGCATCAAAAACACCTTTTGCGACTGTCGTTGCAGACCCATTTGCAAGGTCAAGTCCTACTTTAATTCCTTTAAAGGAACGAGTCGCTAGTGAAATCAAGTGCCCAATATAACGATGTCTTCCCATAGAGTAATCCACGGTCTTACCAATATTTTCACCATAAGCAAACGGTATTTCTGGTAATGTCCCATCGATATAATCTTCTATTAATTTTTCAACTTCATTCTCTAATTTATACCCACCGCCATTAATCACTTTAATTCCATTATCTTGAAATGGATTGTGACTGGCACTTATCATAATACCACAATCAAATCCTTCGCTACGTACAACATAGGAAACACTCGGTGTTGGTGTTACATGCAGAAGATAAACATCTGCCCCACTCGCAGTCAAACCGGCTACCAGAGAATATTCAAACATATAACTGGATCTTCTCGTATCCTTACCAATTGCTACTTTTGCTTTGTGGTCCTTTCCATAATACCATCCTAAGAATCGACCAACCTTATAAGCATGCTCCACAGTTAACGTTTTATTTGCTTCTCCACGAAAGCCATCTGTTCCAAAATACTTTCCCATGCCTTTACTCCTTACTTAATGTTTGGCAGAAATTCTGCCCATATACATTTATTCTATCATATTTTATTCATAATGTGAATGTTTTTTCGTTTGGGCTTAATTTATAAATAAACAAGAATGGTGATGAAACACCTATATAGCAAAAAAAGAAGCGTTGTACAACGCTTCTTTTTACTTGCTTTATTCTATTTGCTATTTGCCGCTCATAGACTCTTCTTGTCTCTTAATCATCTGGCGAACCATTTCTCCACCAACTGATCCGTTCTGAGCACTTGTAAGATTTCCATTGTAACCCTGAGTTAGAGGTACTCCTAATTCAGATGCAACTTCCATCTTCATACGATTCATTGCTTCTTTTGCTTCAGGCACTGCCATTCTGTTAGAGCCACTTGTTCCTTGATTGCTACTTGTCATAAAATTCACCTCCGTGAAGCTGTATAGTTGATGAGCAGTTCCATATACTAGTGTAACTGCTCTTTGGAACGATAAGCAACTACTCTTCAACGCTTATCTTCATTCATAAAACTTCCTAATTTCAATTGGCTGCATTCACTACTAATAGCGATTGATTCTGTCTAAATCTTGCTTTAATCAAAAGATTATTGCTTGATACCTTAGATGTCACTTTGCAATCAACTTTCAAAAAGTCATTTCATTTTTGATATGCTTTGTTTTTCGTCACTTATCTTGGTATTATTATTACCACGCAATATAATATTATGATGGTAAGTTATGTTATTTATTATGTCTTTGAATACAGGCAAGTTTGTTCTCATATAATTTAAATAAGGATTTTCCGCGGTGGCTGTAATGTTAGTAATCTATTCGTCTTTTCTTTCTTAGACTTAAGACTATTAAAAAAAGATTGAAAGATTTTTTAAATCTTCTTACATCAAGTTTGTGTTTACATCACATCCATAAACTTGTTGACACGCATTGTCTTGCAAGCAGAACAAAGAGCAGCGCAGAAAAGAGGTTATTTATGAACGACTTACTAAAATTCATACAAACAATCAATCATTATCTCTGGGGAGGTCCAATGTTATTTTTATTATTTGGAACTCACCTGTATTTTACTTTTCGGCTTCGATTTATTCAAAAAGAATTAAAAAAAGGAATACGGAATTCTGTTTCTACTAAAACAGATACCCATGGGAATTCTAGTAGTTTTAAAACTCTTACTACAACATTAGCTGCTACCCTTGGAACAGGTAATATTGTGGGAATTTCAACTGCAATTGCCCTTGGTGGCCCAGGAGCTGTTCTATGGTGTTGGCTTACTGGTGTTTTTGGAATGGCAACCACATATGCAGAATGTTATTTGGGTATGAGGTATCGTAAACAAAAGCCAGATGGTACCTATCGTGGTGGGCCAATGTATGCTCTTGAATACGGTTTACATAGCAAGTGGTTGGCTGTTATTTTCTGTGTCGCCACCTTATTCGTAGCATTTAGTATGGGAGGTTCTACACAAGCTCGCTCGATAACAGATGCTACGAAAGCACTTGGTATCTCTCCTTACCTATCCGGAATTATTGTTGCCTTCTTAATCGGTCTTGTCATTGTCGGAGGCGTCAATTCCATTCAAAATGTTTGTATGAAGTTAGTACCAGCGATGGCTATCTTTTATGTTGCAGCATGTGTATTAATTCTTTTTGTTAATCTTCCCTTTGTACTGCCAGCTCTTAGCACTATAGTGAAAACCGCTTTTTCAACAAAAGCTGTAGCTGGTGGTGTTCTTGGTGGCTCTATTAGCATTGCTGCAAGGTATGGCATCTCACGAGGACTTTTTACAAATGAGGCAGGACTAGGTTCTGCAGCAATTGCGGCAGGTGGCTCCGCTTTACCAGATGATAGTTCCTTATCGGGATCTGTTCCATCCAGTAATACCACAAAAGATACACAATACCATTCCGATTCACTTGATCTTCGTTATAAAAATCAAGCCCTAGTCTCCATGAGTGCAACTTTTTGGGACACTGTTGTTATGTGCGCTCTTACCGGACTTATCATTGTATCTACCATACTTAAAAATCCAGATTCGATTAAAGGATTATCGATGAGCGAATTAACAACCGCAGCTTTTGCTCAAATTCCGTTTGGCGTATTCATGCTCCGCATCTCATTAGTCGCTTTCGCTGTTGCAACTTTAATTGGTTGGAGCTTTTTCGGCGAAAAAGCGGTAGAATACCTCTTCCCGAAAAAAGGAATCGATATCTACCGCCTTGTTTATATCCTTATGATATTTTTTGGTTCTATCATGTCATTGGAACTCGTATGGGAAAGTTCTGATTTAATTAATGCTTTCATGACTATCCCAAATTTAATTGCTTTGTGGTTATTACGAAAGAAAATTAAATGTTAAATTATTTTGTAATTGGTACAACATCAATCTTTTTAGTTAAGTACATAGAAGCAGGTGTTACTACCTTAGTCTCTTTATTAGTCGTAGATGCTAATCGATAGTAGATAACATCATTTGGTGCAGGTATTGCTTTTCCTACTTTTTTAATTTCAAATGGTTTATTCGTAGTCACTTTCGTCCATTTTACTTTTGATAAGTCTAAATTTTCACCTTGATGAAGAACTACATATTCGTAAGGAGTAGTCTTCGTAGCCTCTGCAAATGTCAGCGTGGTTTTATCTAATGTAACAATACCAGTTGGAAAACCTGGCTGCGCTTGAAACTCTACTACAACAGTTGAACTTGCAACTTTCTTGTCTGTACCTGCAGTTTGAAACTCAATGCTGCCTGCTGGAAGTGGGGCATTATTTGGTGTAGTAGGCAAAGTATATAATAACTCATAAAGACTTAAAGTCTTTACTTTTGAATCTGCTGGTGCAAATGGTGTAGGTGTTGACGATCCATTTTTATAATAAACAGTGGAACCAGCCTTTAGTCCAGATACCTCCATTTTTGAATAGTCTACAGTAATCTTTGGAGGTGCCTGACGTTTTGGAATCTTAACACTGACGATTTTTCCAGCCCTTTCAGCTGCTGTAGCTTTTAGACGGAACTGTAATGTATAACCCGTGATTTCAAAACTCGATAAATCAGAAATTTTTGATAAATCACTATCCCAACCCCCATTTGCTCCTTTACGGAATTCAATTGGGCGAAGAGCTGTATTTTCATATTTTAATCTACCATGGGAACCTGTTGCATTCTGCTCTACGTAATAAGTAACCTTTAAGTCTTTATTTTCCTTGGGTAAAGTAACCGCAGCAATAGCTTTGTCTACATCTCCTTTAAAATAAATTGTATTATCGGATGTTTTTAAAAATATCGATAAATCAATACTACTTCCATTGATTTTTTCCCATGTTTTCATCTTATCTTGTGAGAAGTATAGTTTTGTATTACTTTGAGAAACTGGCTTAATAGTAATTTTCTCACTAGCATAATCTAATGTAATATTCACCATTGTCCCCTCTGAAATGGGCTTTATATTCGGTTCAGCAGCAGGTACTGTTACTGCTTTATTATCCAATAAGGAAATCTCCCTCACTGATTTCACCTTAGCTTGATCTACTGATTCCGTGTCCTCTTCCTTGGAGAATGCAATTTGTGGTGCTAATTGATCAAACATCAAAAATGATCCTACAAGTAAACTTAGAGTAGTAAAAATCGTAATTGCTTTTTTTACTCTACTCCTATGCTTTGACTCTTTGTTCCTACGAACAATATAACTGTATTCCTCTTTTATTTCTTTCATCTTATCCCCCAATCCTGCGCTTATCCTGCGCATATGAAGTTTGTACTAAGGATAACGAAGACTTAAATTTATAATCTCAAAACAACTAATTTTCGCCATCCTTGGCTTATCATCACAACAAGTTACAACTGATACTGGATCCCGTCTAATATCTGGTTGGCTGTTTCCTCTCCACAAAGAATCTTTATTAGTTCTAGAGAAAATTCTATTGAAGTACCTGCCCCCTTACTCGTAATAAAATTTCCATCTACGACAACCTTATCGTTCGTTACAACAGCACCAGTAAGTTTATCCTCAAATCCTGGATAACAGATTGC
Source organism: Lachnoclostridium sp. (assembly GCF_031997925.1). Classification (NCBI taxonomy): domain Bacteria; kingdom Bacillati; phylum Bacillota; class Clostridia; order Lachnospirales; family Lachnospiraceae; genus Lachnoclostridium; species Lachnoclostridium sp. The sequence goes on from NZ_DAMADT010000030.1 coordinate 58,052, forward strand.
ATGTTTTCCTTTCAGTAATCCATGCGTCCCTAAGATAGATGGGGCTGCACAAATTGCCGCTAAGTAACGATCTTTCTTTTCGTAGTTTATAAGTAAACTCTTAAGTCCTTCATGGGCTAATAAATTTTTTGTACCTAGTCCACCGCCTGGCAGAACCAACATATCAGCTTCTGATAAATCATCTTTAAATAATATATCGGCCATAACATCAATTCCATGAGCCCCATGAACAAGAATATTTTCAGTTATTGAAACTGTAGTTACATCAACGCTTGCTCTACGCAGCAAATCTACTACAGTGAGGGCCTCAATTTCTTCAAATCCATCTGCTAAAAATACATAAACTATTGCCATAATGAAACCTCCTTAATTAACATACTACTAAATAAATTCCAATTTTTATTATATCAGAAGATAATTGGAATTGAAAGTATGCAGGGTGAGTACGCATTCCTCTTAGAGACAAATTTCCTATAAATCAAAAATAGCTCTACACCTAGTATCCGGCGAGTTCCATTGGAACTATACCCAAAACTTGACGCAGAGCAAAAAAAAAGAAGCTCTCGCCTCTTACCATACATGACAAGGAAAAGTATAAAAAATCTACTTTTTCTTGTTTAAATTATCGGGGTGACAGGATTCGAACCTGCGACCTCTTGATCCCAAATCAAGCACTCTAGCCAAACTGAGCCACACCCCGAGGCAATATAAAAAGATATGCCATCTTTTTTATGGAAAGTATGTATTCTAAAGAAATACATAAAAAGAAAAAACTAATGCGGATGACAGGAATTGAACCTGCACGGTTGCCCGCTAGATCCTAAGTCTAGTGCGTCTGCCAGTTCCGCCACATCCGCATATTATAGCAATTCTTTTTTGCTTTCCCAACAGAGTTATTTCGTTGTAAAACAACTCTCTAGCTCTGTCATGAGACATCCGGGATTCGAACCCGGGACACCTTGATTAAAAGTCAAGTGCTCTACCGACTGAGCTAATATCCCATTTTGCTAAATCACTTAGCAGCTGGGCTAGCTGGATTTGAACCAGCGAATGCAGGAGTCAAAGTCCTGTGCCTTACCGCTTGGCGATAGCCCACTATTAAAATCTTTTATTATAAAAAGAATTAATATTTACAACACATTGTTGCTAGGGTGGATAAAGGGATTCGAACCCTTGGCCTCCAGAGCCACAATCTGGCGCGCTAACCAACTGCGCTATACCCACCACAAAGATTTTTCTTTTTGAAAGAAAAAATGTGCCAGAAGGGATTCGAACCCCCGACAACCGGCTTAGAAGGCCGATGCTCTATCCAACTGAGCTACTAGCACATTTAGCATATGTTTTCGATGTTATGCCAAACATCAAGCGGGTGATGGGAATCGAACCCACGTATCTAGCTTGGAAGGC
>NZ_DAMADT010000031.1:0-898 GCF_031997925.1 Lachnoclostridium sp.
AATCACAGCGGATATTCGCAATCCGCTTACGCTCCTTGCTCATAACCTCATTGCCACTACGTGGCATATCAGCAGGACTTAAACTCCTGCTGAAACAGGGAAGTCCCCCGCTTACAGAAGCGGGGGACTTCCCTGATGAGGTTAAATTACGGAAATTTGTAAAATCTTCTCGGATAGTATAGTTTATCATATCAGTCTGAAAGAAATCACAACTTGCTTTCCCAATCTTCTTTGCCTATAACCGTTCCAACTCTCATTCTGCTAAGCACAGCTAACATTTCATATTTTCTCGGAAGATCCATCCATCTACCGCATTCTGTAAAGAAAGGGGAATAGGTAGACTCTAACCCGACTTCCATCACATCTTCTAATAAGTCCACAACCTCCTTCTCCACGTGAATCCATTTAGCTTCCGTCTCTTCACCTTCTAATTTTTCTAAAGAAAACTTCTGGAAACGCTCCATTGGATTTACTCGATTAATCAGTTTCCGCAATAAAAAAACGATTGCGTTTAACTGTGGAATGGATACGATATCATGAATCATACGGATATCTATCTGTTCTTCTCCTAACACAAGGAATCCTAAATCCGATACCTTCAAAACCTCTGTTGAAGATCCGTCTGGATACGTCGTTAAATAATTCACATCCATCTGCTCTGTATTAGACCAGTCTGCTTGCTTAACCATTGATTTCTTCATTTCCTCAACCTGATAAGCACACTGCTCTCTGAATTGTTTTGCCTCATCTGTCACTTGATGAATCTGATAATCCTTCATCATATAAATTCGATCCGAAACCGAAAGATACTCACTGCTACCCCCTATTACAAGAATAGTAGATACCCCTCTTTCCTTATATAACTCCTGAACTCGTTCCACAAATGGCGTGATTGGCT
>NZ_DAMADT010000031.1:908-3332 GCF_031997925.1 Lachnoclostridium sp.
CAATAAGTGCCTTCATAACTGGATCCTGAATCATAAAGTTCGTGGCAGACTTATCTTCATCGATCATTAATGTCTTGCATCCCCAATTAATTGCTTCCATTATGTTCGCTGCTTGCGAAGTCGAACCAGAGGCATGCTCGGTAGAAAAATCCGCAGGATTTCCGCCAGGAATCCATTTGATAAATGGCGACAAATTCACATGGCGGATACTTCTTCCATCCTCCGCTGAGATTTTCATTGCGGATTCATCCGTTATCACGAATTCCCTCCCATCTCCTGAGATGTGATTATAAACACCTGCACTAATCGCATCTAGCAGAGTACTTTTTCCTGAATATCCACCACCAGTAATAACAGTAACTCCCTTTTTAAATGCCATTCCCTTGATTCCAATGATTTCTACCTCATCCTCTTTCGTTGATTGAAATGGAATTGCATCTAGCATTGGCAAATCACTTCCCTTTTCCCTTGGAAGAATGCTCCCATTCGCAACAAATGCGAGGCATCCATTCTCCTTTAGCCACGCTCTGATTTCTTCCTGCTTCCTGGCTAGCTCTAATGCCTGATGAGCCCCCTCCTTGTGAAACTCCTCAATAAATCGATTTACTGTATCCGGTAAATCCTTTGTTAGCATTTGCACTGACTTTTTATGCTTTCCAATCGGTAACTGCACCTGAATCATAATGCTGGCACATAGATAAACTGGTACATCTTCTCCACCGTCTATTGGAACAATCGTATTTTTCGTTGGATTGGTATAATACTTCTGAGAAATCATATTCGCACTGATTACATTCCTCTTTAGCACCTTATGGTTCGGTTCATAAATATAATAATGACCATTTTCTTTTGCTGTCCGTTTTCGATTATCATTTAACTCGTTTAGCATGTTTATATAAGGAATAAAGGATCGAAAGATATAATCAAGTACTGCTGTACTTGTATCGGTAATTTGTAAATGTTTCATCGGAATGTGAATCGTAACGGTAGGTCTTGATAAATTTAGTCGATTACTTTTTGTAATCTCATATCCAATTTCATCATCCCAATAGACTGCATGATTGTGTTCAATCGCGTCTTTATCAATAAATGTCTCAAGCATTTTGCCTTCATACATTTCTTCGTAGTTCTCACTTTTTGGGCTCATATTTAATAAATAATAACGTAATCTCTTCAAATTATAGTCTCCTTTTTCATATAAATCCTACATTCTGTCGTAATCCCGCAAATTTCTCATTCCATCTGATCTGCAACCGCATAAAATAATCTAAATTTTTTATTTCTTCTAAGTCTTTTTCCATGTAATGATTCACTGTTATCATACACAATCACCTTTCCTTTCTAAAATGCAAATAGCCATAACAAGCTGCTTTATCTCTACTTGTTATGGCTATTTTTGCGCACAAAAAAAGACACACCAAACATGCGTCCTGTAGTCAACAGTATTCATAAAGGTACTTAAAAAATGGCATATATCTAGTCTTCCACTAAGATAGATATGCCCCTATTCAGTTAGTTATAATTCACCATCCATGTATTTTTTGCCATAATAAAATTCCTCCTTTAACTGAACGTTTTAAGTAACATACAATCGTAATTATAATATTATTTCCCATAAATTTCAAGTACTTTTTTAAAACATGTAAATCATTCAAAAGCTTTCCACTTTCTTAAGTGATGCGCTTAGAGATGTGCAATCCTTTGTGATGCTAAGAGAGGAACCAAGATCAATTGTCTTAACTTGATTATTTTTCTTTTCATCATTAAAACAGCCTCCAAACATGGTTCTAGAGAAATATTATACCCTGTCGAAGACTGTTTTATTTGTAAACAGGTTCACTATGAAACTAATTCAAAAATGTCCATTAGTTCTTTAAAGATCTACAAACCTATTTAATAAAGAACTACAAGCATCCTAAAGGAGTACATCCTCTAATGATGATACTTTCTTAATGAATAACCATATATCCTTCCGACCTCAATTATGAATAGCACTTATTTGCTTTAAATAAGCTTCATGTTCTTCCCGATTACGTGTAATCAATTCATACGTGATATATTGTGGATTTATTTCCTTTATAAACTCTTTCACACCTTCACATACAAAAGGTTTATGTTCGTCCAGCTGAAAGATATATTCATATAGTTGATACATACGCTCCCAATAATCCTGTTTCAATGAAATCTTACTATTACGCATTCTTTTTGCATTTTCACCAGACAAAGACTGATGGAGGTGAATCCCCTTAATATAATCTTTTACCGAACTGTTTTCATTCATCACTGTTCTGATATATTGTAAGGCTTCTTTTGATGTCTTTAATTCTTGATTCGTATTCATTAGATGCCCCGTATCAAGCATCAGTCCTTTTTTAGCATAGTTCACCCCATCAATTAATCTTTTTGTCATTAATGGATTCCTAT
>NZ_DAMADT010000031.1:3342-13645 GCF_031997925.1 Lachnoclostridium sp.
AATTTAAACCAGGCCACCAAAGATTCTCCATTAAGAAATCAAATTGATAGTTTTTACCCTCCAACAATTCATTTATTAACGTACAGGAGACATCAATAACTTCCTCATCCGAATGAATAAATCTACCAGTAAACGTTTCATCAATCGAAATATCACAAATATGAAATACAACATACTTAGCTCCAATACGATCTGCAAACTCCAATTGATCTTTATATGCTTTTAATATGGCAGATTTTTCTGTACCACCATAGATTTGTTCCACTACTTCCATGGTTCCATAATCTTTTAATACCTTATCCATGTCACCTTTGTAAAAGTCCACCCATGTATTAAAAAACGGAAGATGTATTCCCATAATCATATCCTGATGAAGATAATTTTCTTGTAAATCTTGTACTTTTTGTAATTCAATCCCGTCTATTCCATACTTTGAGTAAAATTGAATTAAATCTTCTTTATCAGTAAAACGTTCAAGTTCTGAGTCGTAATTAACCAAATTAATCATTCGGAACATTTTAATCACCAAATAGTTTCCTAATATTTTTATTTATTTACTTTATGCTACTATTGTTTATAATATCCATTTTGTTAAATACAAGTCCTAGATTTTATGTTACTCATTTTTCTATTCTTACTAAGATCATTACACCATTTGCAACCAACAAAATATGAACCAAAAGATATAGGATGTTGCACGATAGAAAAACTCTATTTTGTGACAACCCCTACTGGATAAGGTTTCTTATCTAATTATCCAGTAGGGGCTACTATTTATCTTAAGCTCAATTTTTTACTATACTTATTACTTCTTCGCCTTCCTAATTGGAACCATCAGATCAAGCTGGATAAATTTCTGCTCTTCCCCAGATCGTGCGTAATACAGAGGAGCATTTAAATGTTCCTCTAGTGCACCATCCATTCCTAGCGGCTCTCTTCTATCATAATCGTATTCCTGGCTAGCTTCGACCCATTTCCATAAGAGGGGCCATTTTTCGAAATCACCCATCTTAATGCAATACACTGCATACATGCCACCCTCGAGCATCTTCTTCTCCAGTGGCTTGGGTACATCAAATTCTTCTGGAATTGTTACGCAGAATTCATATCCATAAACTTCACCTAGACGTTTAGGACTCGGATTGTTAAAGCCAAATACTCTTAGACCTTTATTGGTTTCATTTAATTTCTGTTCTTTTACAAACTGATTCAGGATTGACTGAGCTTGATCCTCAGGGTTTTCTCCTATGTAATGTGCACTAGCCACAGTTACTGACGGCAAATAAATTATCCTTACTTCTTCATCCCTTAACCTCTGAATAGTTTCATTCACTTTGTTTAAATCTTCCATTCTAACTTTTTCCTCCTTAAGCTTTGTTTTCATCAGAGGCAGTGACTGGATAGTTTCCAATAACACATCATTTTTAACCACTCCTAGCATTCCAAGTTCCGTTATACTTTCACGCAGTTGCAAAAGCAATGTTTCATACAGATAACGAATTGTATCTAGAGCTTTTATTTCCTCATTCACATCCTTAAGGCATTCTTCGAATACCTCAATTGCAATGATGGCCTGGTTATTTTGCAGGATTCTTGCGATATCCTGAAGCTTAATTCGAAGCTTTCTTAACAAGATAATCTGCTGTAGACGTCTTACAGTAGCATCGTCATAAGTTCGATAAGCATAATCTTCCTTCTTCACGCTCTCAATTAATCCGATTTCTTCGTAATAACGAAGTGTCCGTGTGGTAACCCCATAGGCCTTGGACAACTGGCTGATTGTCATTGTTTCCATGTATCTCCCTCCTTACAAAAAGGATTCTATCTCTTTACGTCGCGTCAAAGTCAAGGCTAATACCAAAACAATTCATCTAATGTCTTATGCAATGCCTTACATATTGCAATACACAAATTAATGGTTGGATTATAATCCCCTTTTTCAATTAAAGAGATTGTCTGTCTCGATACCCCAACCAAATCCGCAAGCTGCTGTTGTGAAAGGTCCATAGCGACTCGAGCCGACTTTAATTTTAAATTCTTCACGACATTCTCCTATTCACTTTGCCTATTCATAGTAAGCTTCTTTACCAACAGTACAATAACTAAATACATGAATAAAATTGCACAAAGTAAATTTAAGCAATGATAAGTAATCACACCATCCACAAAAATTTTACCGTGAAATAAATTACCAAGTCCAGGCACTAAATTAAAAATTGCAATTCCTACAAAAGTAATCATCATCTTCTTCTTATCTTCATTCAGTGGAAAATAGGCATCCTTCCAAATACAATATGAGAAATGGTATGCAACCGCAATTATAATTCCCGTAAACATTACCGTCGTTTTATCAACTTTATCTTCCACAATTGAACTGAAACCATAGATTATATAGTAAGCAATCATAATATAGAAGCTAATCATATATGCCCTTCCTCTAATTAATGCCTGCCTCTCATCGTACTTTTTCGTTGACAATAGAATAAACGCTAGCAGAAGACCAAATAAAACTCCAAATAAAACCATACTAAAAATTCCATTCATATGCTTTCCTCCAATTACGTTGTAATATTTTTTTTGTTTCCTTTATAATATACTTATTTCTCCATAATGTCAATTATATCTTACATTTTATCATTTATACATTCCTTTATGTAATATTTCATATGTCTAAACTTTTAAAGAGGCTCAATAGTAAAGCAAAATGCCATTTTGTAATCCGAGATGCAATGTTTGTAACTGACAACTAAATATTTGTAAACGAAATGCCACTTTTGTAATCGAAATGCAGGCTTTGTAAACGAAATGCAGGTTTTTGTAATCAGAATGCAGCTTGATTTTCAATTTTTTTGCCGTATGATAGACAAACAGGTAATGCAAAAAGGAAGTGGATTCTCTCTCGATTTTTTGTAATCGAAGAATTCACTTCCTGATTTCATTTCTATATGAGCTGTTGGCGGTACTAATCGCAATTATATATGAGGGCTACTCATAAATCACCTGAATACCTTACCAATTAAATTGTTTTTTTCTTGAAAACCATTAAAATAATCTTTTACACTCATTTTTTTCTTACCTGACGGTTTTATTGTTTTTAAAATAATTTCCCCATCAGATACCTTAATTCCTATTCCATCCTTGTATAATTTTACTATTTCCCCATTTGATTTTTCCTTATAAATATCTTCACCTATAATAATTTCGTATATTTTTATTTCTTCATCATCTAAAACTGCATAAGATACTGGCCATGGGTTAAGTCCTCTTATGTGGTTAAAAACTTCTATTTTTGTTTTATTGAAATCTATATGTTCATCTTCTCTTGATATATTATAACCAAAGGTTACTTCTTCTTCATTTTGGACTATTCTATTTATTTGTCCACTTATAATATTTGGTAACGTTTCTATTAATAATTCTGCACCTAATAGGCTTAATTTATCATGTAACGTACCTACATTATCAGTTTTTTCTATTTCAATGCTTTTTTGGCTTATTATATCACCATTATCCATTTTTAATCCCATATACATTATGGTAATACCTGTAGTGGTATATCCATCAATAATAGCTTTATGAATAGGTGCTCCTCCTCTTAATTTTGGAAGAAGTGATGCATGAACATTTATACAACCATATTTAGGATAATCTAATATCTCTTTTGGGAGAAATTGACCATACGCACAAGTTATAATGATATCAGGATTTAAATCTATTATACTTTGATATTCATTTCTTATTTTAGTTGGTTGTATTACTTTTATATTGTTTTCAAGTGCCACCTTTTTTACAGCTGATTCTGTCAATACTTGTTTTCTACCAACTAATTTATCTGGTTTAGTTACTACTCCTATTACATTAGTAGTATAAACTAAGCTATTAAGTACATTTACACTAAAATCAGGTGTACCCATAAATATTACTTTCAAATTTTTCATTATTTCACTCATCTTTTATGCAATTCCTCTCAAAATATAAATAATCTCCATTTCGCATTTGTATACTATAGCAAATTACATAGATCCGCCATCACCACAAGGATACATCAGTTCCCTCCGTTTACATGATTATTGAACAGTGTATATTAGATTGCAATAGCTTGGACCAGAAGTAAAACCAAGTTTATTATATAACTGTTCTGCTGGATTTCCGACCATTACACCTAACGTAATAACTGGAGAAATAGTGTGCGCAGTGTTAATAGTTCTAAGCATCATAGATTCTGCGATTCCTCTTTTACGAAATTCTGGTAATACAGAAACTTGATGAATAGTTGAAAAGTTATTCGGTGAATCAGGATATATGCCTGCAATACATACCCCCACTAATTCATGATTATCAATACTTTTTACCAATGTACTTAAGTGTAACGTTTTAGTTTGTGAAAATGCTTGAAATCGCATGTTAATTGCTTTTTCGATTTCTTCTTTATCTGGTGTTTTGGACTTTGATGTATAACCCGTGGAATGTGCTGTAAAAACAGTCTGTACAATGTAGGGTATATCATTTTCTAAAAGTTCAGTAAAATAGAAATTCCCTTTAAGACCAACATCACTCTGCTCTGTTGGCCGAAGCATTATACGTTGAGTCATTTTAATAGTTGCTGAAAATTGTTCAGTAAGGATCTCAACATCCGCTTTGGATATATTAGATAGATACAATTCATCCTTACAGCAGATTTCGGAAGCATAATCCAACACAATTTTCCAAAACAAAAGCCTGTCGATAAATGGTGGGAACATAAAAGGATTACTTATTTGATTGTCTAATAATGAAAATCCACCAACTAATTTATCTTTAAGAAATACAAAATATCCATTTTCGTTTGATTTAAGCACATTCATTCGCTCGTTCCAATCAAGCCTCATAAATATATTGCAATCTGAGTAAATAGCATGGTAGATGCCATATTGCTTCTTGTCTACTTGAGTAAAAGTATATTTATCCATTATATTAATCACCACCTAATGTATTTTATCTTTACCACTTGAGTTATACGATCCAGAAATTCCATCAACTCGCCCCTTTCAATTGTAGTATACAGATACGCTAAAGCAAAATCCTAGCAATATTAAATCATTTTTGCTAGGATTCAATTATTATTCACATGCTTTAAAATTATAAATTGGTTTTATGACATCAATAATTTCAACAGTATCTTTAATATTTTCAATAATCTCTTCTATTGGTTTATAAACCATAGGAGCTTCGTCAATAGTTCCTTCATTTACAGACGTTGTAAAAATGCCACTCATTGACCTTTTATATTCTTCTATATCTACGACCTCTTTTGCCTTTGATCTACTCATAATTCTACCGGCACCATGAGGAGCTGATTGATTCCAATCGCCATTTCCTAGACCTTTTCCTAATATACAACCATCTCTCATGTTAATAGGAATTAAAAGTAACTCATCTTTCTTTGCGGAAATAGCACCTTTTCTAACCAAATTACTGTCATGTTCTATATAATTATGAATCGTTTGAAATGTTTGTTGTTTCATCCATCCCATTTTATCGATAATTATATTAGCCATAGTAATCCGATTTATTTCAGCGTACTCTTGACAAATCTTCATATCATGAAGATATCTATTTCTGTATTCACCTGTAAGGTAACAAAGTTCCTTTGGAATATTTAACGGATTCGGACTAAACTTTCTGTGCAGCTCTTTTATGGCGGATTGTATTTCTTTTCTTTTGCCTTTTGCTTTATACTCCACGATTAACTCTTCTTGCATCTTATAAAGTTCATCTTTTCCTTGCATTATTTCAACGGCTAGATTTTGATAATATTCAGCTACCTGTTTGCCTAGGTTTCTACTTCCTGAATGGATGATTAAATATTTGTTATTTTCAGAATCAGTGTCAATTTCAATAAAGTGGTTCCCTCCGCCTAAAGTACCTATACTGCGCTCAAGTCTTCTTGTATCCTTTAACTCTCTGTAACAATATAAGTCTTGGATTTTTTCATATTTAACTTGCCTACCTTCATGAACATTCTTTCCATTTGGAATATACTTTCTTATTACATCATCAAGTTTTCGCAAGTCAATTTCTTTTTCTCTTAGTTTTACAGTAAGCATTCCGCAGCCGATATCAACTCCTACTATATTAGGAATTACTTTATCACCTAAATCTGCCGTGAACCCTATAACGCAACCTGCTCCCGCGTGAACGTCGGGCATAATTCTAACTTTACATTCTGAAAACGCCGGTTGTTTAATTAATGTATATATCTGATTTAATGCTTCCGGCTCAATATTTTCTGTAAATATTTTTAAATCGTTCATTTATTTTTTCTCCAATCCTTTAGATAAAACAATCCTTTCATAACTTAGGATCGTAATACTTTTCTCTATATAGTCTTCTCGATATTTTTAAAATGACTTAACCTTTTTATTTAAAATTACTTTTATACCAGCCATACTTATTGCCGTATGGAAAACTTAACTGAGATTATCAATTAACCCCTCATCTTTTGATTGTTGTATAGAATGATTTATTTCTTTAGCAACCTCACCGCATTCCTCTAATAACCTTGTAGCCATTTGAAAGGGCTCGACACCTTTAGGGAATCTTTTGTTTGATGCTTCAACCATTTTATAAATCTGTCCACCTTATTTTAACTTCCTCTAACTTATTACTGTCATGTTCTATTTGTGAAATATTGTTTCTAATTGTGTTTGTACAGGTAATTTTTCCTTTAGTATAGTAATAACTTTATCATAATCACTCTTTTTAAAACAGAACGTCTGTTGCATAAAACCACCAGATAACTTAATCTTTATATCCTTGGATTCAATTACTATAATCTTCTCAATTTCATCCCATGATATTCTTTCTTTATATTTATACATTGATAAGAAGCCTTCTGGTGTAATTCCTTGTGCAAGCCACATAGTTACAAACATAAGAGTTCCTAATATCCCTATTACATAATGAATCCAAGTATTTGCAAATAAATATATGATAGCTATAAAAACAATCGATGCAATAGCAATTTCTACATATTTTTTTCTTGTTTGGATTATTATTTCTTTCATACGTTTTAATCTTTGTATAATAATAGCCATAAAAAATAATGGAATGCCAATATTAATAAATATACCCATTAAAATATCTCCTTTAGCAAATAACAAAATAAAAACCCTCCAGTTAATAATATACCTAATTTTCCCATGCTTCAATTATAATAATTATAAATTTAGAAAGATAGCTACCAACAGCTACCCCTCGTCTACTTCGCAATATCATTCTATATGAATACATAATTCTAGCTTTACATTCTGAAAACGCTGGTTGCTTAATTAATGTTTATATCTTATTTTAATGCTTCCATTTCAATCATTCTTGATAGACCAAACATTTATTGGGCTTTTGTAGCTTCAAAATCTCATAATATACACTGATAAAGCTTAAATAAATCTAATCCATATTCACTATATCCTAAATCAACTGTGTCAATATACTGAAAGCCACAGCTTTCATAAAGTCTTATAGCTGGAATGTTTTTTTGATAGACATCCAACCGAATAGCTTTCATTTTCATTTCCTCTGCATACTCAAGAATAAAATTCATTATCTGCTTTCCAACATGTTTGTTTAAATATTCTGGATGAACTGCAAATGTATAAATAACAAGAATATTACTATAATCCCAATCTGATTGCCAATTTACCAGTGCATAAGCCGATTCAGGTCGATGCCTAAGAATCACAGTACCAACAATCTTACCTTCTGTACGTGCAACAAGCAAGTTACCTTCTTCAATTCCCTCAACTGCATCATCCCGTGTTGGATAAACATTCTTTTTCCAGCCTGGATAATTTGTGTGGCAAGCTAGAAAGTCATTTAAGTCATCATAAAGTCTTCCCAATTCGTCTGCGTCGCGTAGTGTACCCTTTTCAATTATTAACTTCATATTTATCCTCAATCCTTGTTTATAATTCCATTATGTACCATATTATATTATTTTTCATCGTTTTACAACTGCATTTACACTTATATAAATCCAAATTAACTCACTAGCTCTCTTGCATAAGACTTATGATTTTAACGTCTCAATCATAAACTAGTTAATAGAAGGTGTAGTAATCTTTAATACAATAATGGCTTATATAGATGCAAGAATCATCTATATAAGCCACTTTCTATATTTACTAAATTCATAATACCTTATCAAATCAGATTCTCTGATTGATATTTTTTTTCCCCTTTCATATAACTCATTATTTTCTATTTCTTTCAGCCACCGCAAAATAATTCTGTTCACTATCTGCAAAATGAAAAGTTTTACCTATTGGCATAGTTACTATTTCACCCACAAAAACATTATTACTAGATAACTTGGCATGTAATGATTCTATATCTTCTGTGAAAAATAATAACGACGGTGCTTCTAAATTTGCCCCCGATCCCATTTTTGCGATTACTTCCTTGTTGTGAAGTACGATAGATGTTTGCGAATCCTTTTGTGGAGCAATCTCAATCCACCTCATCCCTTCACCATTATCCTCTTCTGATATTACAGTAAAACCTACCTTCTCAGTCCAGAATTTTACAGATTCATCTTGGTTATTCACATAAACCATAACTTGACCTAATGTGCTAATCATAAAATAACCTCCATAATTATTTCTTTTACCGCCCTAAATAAAAACAATTTCATCGTTTCTGTATTCACTCGGAGTACAACCTTTATATTTTTTGAAAATTTCAGAAAAATAACTGAGTCCATGGAAACCGCAATTATAGGCAATCTCTGTTACTGATAAATCGGAATTACGGAGCATGTCCATGCTCATCTCTAAACGGTAAGTATTGAGAAATTCCATAGGTGTTTTATTTAAATATTCCCGAAAAATCTGACAGCATTTTGTGCGACTGATACATCCGGAACGTGCGATGTCTTCTAATGTTAACCGTTCAGCAGCATTTTCATAGATGTAGCACATCATCTGTTTCTGTGTGTGAATATCAGGAGAAAAAGATGATTTTGACTCAAATGAATTAACCGATAAAATCTGGTATAAATCTATCCACATTGAACATAAAAGACTGACAGCAGATAGTTCATAACAAGGTGATTTTTTCTGATATAACTGGTAGATTCTTTCTAAAACGGAAATTAACCTATCCAACCTGATGATTTTTAAATCCACGGTACGCAAATGGTAAAATAATCAAGGAACCAACGATAGCAAATCCAACATAAGTGATGGCTGGCGTTAATACGATACCCCTAAATTTAAATAGGTATGGCGAGAAAATAGCTACTACGGTACATGCCTTAGTAGGAAATATTTGAAGTATTTGATACAAAGTTCGATGTATCGGTGAAACATTAATAATACTAGGTGCTATTAATACAACAAAAGATAGTATGATAACTGGAAATGATGATTTGAACAATGATGAAAATAGTAACGTTAGCATTGCGAAAAATATTGACATTACAAGTACAACACCTATAGAAATCATCGTAGCTTCCAATAATGTTACAGGATAAGTGGATGATACATTCATGGATTGTATTGCCATATTCCCTCCCGTACTACCAAAAATGCTGAATAGCCCGATTACTGCAATCGACAATGTAATGATTGTGATCCCCAGCGCAAGAGTTATTCCTGTAAATATTTTTGCGATAATTTCTTTATTCTTTCCGAATCTAGTTGATAATAAAAGATAGTCTGTTCTGTTTTGATATTCATCTGCAAAAATAGGTGCTATACAAATGGCTATAACCGCCAATATTACTAAGGATAGTATCTGAAATAGAAACAGAAACTGTTCATATCCAGCACTATAATCATAGTGAAAAGGAATCTTTACCCTAGAAAGCATCTCCATATGCTTTTCTTTCTCATCTTGTGACAAGGTAGTATTCCCAATAATTGAGTCTGTGGCATATTGATTTACTTTTTTATAGAAATCTTTCGCGTCCTGTGGCCTTAATGTATCAATTGGCAAGACACTATTCACGTTAACAATGGTAAAGCCATTTGTGGACAACGTTTCAGCATTAGTCTCATATACATTGTTGATTGTATCAACAATGTCTTCATAAGGTAAGACATATTTAATATAAGCTTCTGGCTTAAGATGTTTACCGTATTCATTAATCAAATAGTTATCATCATTGGCCATCATAATTGCATTTTGCTCTATTGCTTCGCCAATCAGTTCTTCATCCATAACGCCTGCCTTAAAATGTATGGTATCCTTATTTCTCTTGATAGCATCCAACATAGAGACTTTCTCACCGGAGTACCAATTTTCACTTCCTAAAATATTGCCT